>CACWXE010000028.1 GCA_902764715.1 uncultured Ruminococcus sp.
GGATCGGCAAGCGCTTCGGCAGTGTTTTCAAGCACGCCGAGGTCCTCGGCGGTATCATCCTGATCCTCATCGGGATCGAGATCTTTGTGAAAAATATATTCTTTTAATCAAGGGGCTTTGAAGAGTCCCTTTTTGCTTATTTCTCCCTTTGGTAAAGGAGATTCCCCTGCTAGGGGAAATGTCCGCAAAGCGGACAAAAGGGTCTGCTGCCTCCGCTAGGAGGGCTCAAACTGATAAAATGACTGAGGGATTGTTAAAATGATTGACCGTGGTACCTGTGACACGGGAGAAACCAATGTGTTCATGTTGACAATGCCGACTGTTCTGTGATAAAATAACCATGTATAACTATGCCCTCTGCATATGTATAATTTGGTTAATAGTGCCGTAGCTCCGACAGGGGTGTTGAGAGCTTCGCAATGACCGCAAGATAAGGAAAGGAACAATACTATGATTACCGCGATGTTATTTGCGGGCGGTAAAGGCGCGAGAATGAAATCCGTCGATCTGCCCAAGCAGTTTTTAGAGGTAGGCGGCAAGCCTATCATCATCCACACCATGGAGCACTTTGCCCGTCACCCGATGGTCGACCATATCGTGGTCGCCTGTAAGGAGGACTGGATCGATCACCTCGAGGGGCTGATCGAGAAGTTCAACGTGCAGAAGGTCAAGTCCATCGTCCCCGGCGGCGCTTCCGGCTTTGACTCCATCCACAACGGCGTGGTGGCGACGCACGAGTTCTCCCGCGATCCCGAGGATATCATCCTGATCTGCGACGGCGTGCGCCCGATGCTCTCCGAGGAGCTGATCACCAACTGTATCTTAGAGACCAAAAAGCATAAGACCGCCGTGCCCGTCACCCCGTCTATTGACTCGCTCCTCTATTCCGAGGACGGTAAGACCTGCGGCAAGAGCTACCAGCGCTCGACCATGTACATCACCCAGGCGCCTCAGGGCTATACCATGGAGCGCATCCTCTGGGCGCATGATCAGGCGTACAAGCGCGGGATCCTGGAGCCCGTTTCCTCCAGCGAGCTGTTCATCGAGCTGGGCGAAAAGGTACATATCTTCATCGGCGAGCGCTTCAATATCAAGGTCACGACCCCCGAGGATCTGACCACCCTGCGCTCTCAGTATTACTATGAGAATTACAAGAAATTCGCCAAGGAGGAATTGAAGTATGGATTATAAGGTAAAAGATTACGTCAAAAAGAGTATCTATACCAACTTAGAGGATATCGCGAACGCCCCCATCTCATGGGACAAGCTCAAGAACAAGACCCTGCTCCTCACCGGCGCGGGCGGCTTCATCGGCTACTACATGACCTGCGGTATTCTCTTGAGAAACGACCTCTACGGCGATAATATCAAGGTGCTGGCGCTCGAGCGCTTCGGCGATTTCGCGAAGAAGAAGTTCGGCAAGCTCCTCGAGCGTGACGACGTCGAGCTGATCGTACAGGACATCACCGAGCCGATCAAGGCGGAGCGCGCGGATTTTGTCATCCACGCGGCGTCTCAGGCGAGCGCGATCGAATTTGAGCGCGACCCTGTCGGCACCATCAGCGCCAACCTCAGCGGTACGGAAAACGCGCTGAACTTCGCGAAGGACAGCAACAGTGAAGCGTCGCTGATCGTGTCCTCATTAAAGGTCTACGGTACGCTCTATACCGGCAAGCCGTTCATCGAAGAGGACGACAACGGCTATGTCGATTTCACCTCCTACAAAAGCTGCTATGCCATCGGCAAGCGTGCCGCCGAGACCCTCGCGGCGAGCTACTCAAAGCAGTATGAGATGAATATCCGCATCGTCCGCCCGTCTTACATCTTCGGCGCGAGCCGTCTGGATGACGACCGCGTATGGGCGCAGTTCATCGCGAACATCGTCCGCGGACAGGATATCCTCTTAAAGAGCAACGGCGCGACCAACCGTTCCTTCTGCTATGTCACCGACACCGTGACCGCCATGCTTCACGTGCTCCTCGACGGCGAGAACTGCGTGCCGTACAATATCTCTAACGAAGCCTCCAACACCACCATCCGCGGCTTTGCGCAGGCGGCGTGCGAGGTATTCCCCGAGCGCAACATGAAGCTCGCGTTCGCTAACCCCGAGGATGAAGTGATGCCCGAGCCCTCGCCGAACGATCCCACCCCCGAGATCATGGACAACAAGCGCATCCGCTCCATCGGCTGGGAGCCGAAGATCGACCTCAAAGAGGGCATCCGCCGCGCGGTCGCGATCTTAGAGGAAGACTAAATTGCCAAAAGACTTCTGTCCGTTAAGGGAGATGTTTTTGTGATATATTTGAAGGACGCCTCATGGGAGAGGATCCATCTGAATTTGACTGTAGCAACAGATAAAGAAGCGGAAAGAATTCGTTCTCTCCGCTTCTATCTTGTCACGCTGTCGGGCAGGGTCGAAGCGGAATTCCGCCAAACGATCGTTGACGGAGATACCGTTCGTCTGTCGCTGAATGTGACCAACAACGGGCTGAACCGCTGTATTGAGAGCGGGACATACCGCGTCCTTGCCGCTGACGAGGGCGGTGAGCCGACCGCCGTGCTGTTCGACGGCTCGTTTGAAACGCTCTCCCGCTATGGCAGGAGCTTTGTCTACGGCGCGGGGAACGGCGTTTATACCGTCAGCTTCATGATCGATGAATTCTCCGATCTCCCCGAGCTGCGTATGATTTTTTTGGACGCGAAAAAGTCCGACGGCAAAGAGGATCTTTATCGCAAGAGATCGTTTTCCGATCGGCTGAAACGGTTCGTCAAGCGATCTGCCGACGCTGCCAATGTTTGGTTCCAGAAGGCGATCTATTCCTGTATCAGGGCTTTTCGGTTCCTGCGAAAGCCCCGTATCCTTTTCCTTGATGAAAAGCGCGACGTTCTCGCTCCCAGTATGTCGGCGCTGTACGACAGGATGATTGGGCGCGGACTTGACAAGCGTTATGTCATCAAGTGCTCGCTGCGCAACACGGAGAGCAACTCCTATTCAAAAATATCGACCGCCGCCGTGATCGCGAGGATCGCGAAGGCGGATATCGTCATCGTCGATGACTATGTCCCCGCGTTCAACACGCTCCGGCTCGCCGACAGCGTCAAGGTCATCCAGCTATGGCACGCCGGCGCGGGCTTCAAGGGCGTCGGCTACAGCCGTTGGGGACATTTCGGCTGTCCCGCGCCTTTCTGCGCCCACCGCCGCAGTGATTTCGCGATCTCCGATTCCAAGGCGATCCGGCACTTTTTCTCGGAGCCCTTCGGAATTATGGAGGAACAGGTGATCCCCACCGGTATGCCCCGCATGGATCCTTATCTGGATGAAGAAAACCGGCGCATGGTCGAGCGACAGCTCTATGAGCGCTATCCCGCGTTCAAGGGCAGGCGCGTCATCCTCTTTGCGCCGACCTACCGCGGACGCAACCGAAAGACCGCTTATTATCCCTATGAGCTGATCGACTTCGAGTGCCTTTACCGCTATTGTGAGGACACGGATTCCGTCGTGCTCTTTAAAATGCACCCGTGGGTACCCGGTGAGGTCGAGCTCGAAGCGCGGTACCGCGATCGCTTCTTCTCCATGAACGCTTACCCCAACATCAATGAGCTGTTCTATATCACCGACCTGCTGATCACCGACTATTCCTCGTGTATCTATGAGTTCATGCTGATGAAAAAGCCGATGCTTTTCTTTGCGTATGACCATGACCGCTATGCGGTGTCGCGCGGATTCCACCGTGACTACGCCTCCAATGTGCCCGGCAAGATCTGCCTGACCTTTGACGAGCTGCTGCGGGCGATGCGTGAGGAGGATTATGAATTTGACAAGGTCGAGCGGATGCTGCCCCTCTATTTCGATCATGTCGATACAGGCAGCTGTGACCGCGTGATCGACTGGCTGGTGCTCGGCGATCTGCCCGAGGAATATTCGTCCGCCTTGCAGGCTCGCCGCGATGAGGTCTCCCGTGTAAGGGCGCTCAGGTTCCCCTCCGCTTCATCCGCGGACTGATCGAACAGGATAGAATTAAAAACGGCATGATCGCTGACGATGATCCTTTGCCGCGCTGCCGTGCTACGGCTTTACCGTGCAGGATCAGACCGAGTTCGAATAACAGAAAGGCATTTGACATGAAAAAAGTATTGATCCCGATCATATTGATACTCGCACTGCTGATGAGCTTATCCCTGTCAGCATGCGGTCAGAAAGATAACGGCGCTACCTCCGATTCAGCCTCTGCCGATCAGAGCGCTACTGCTGATTCACGCGGCGCGTCATCCGCTTCATCCGCGAAAGCACCCGCAAACGGGGATGAAGAAAAGAGCGATTCTTCCGCGTCATCCGAGTCGTCGAAAGGATCCGGAGGATCTCCCGGAGCGGCGGCGAATCAACAGGATATCGTGGTGAATGATGCCGGTGAGAACGGCGGAGAAGAACAGAAAGCGGATGATCCCGCGCCTGAGAAAAAGGCAGAGGGCGGTTCGACAAAGCAGTCCTCCGATTCCGGTTCGACCTCTTCCGTATCGCCGAACCCCGCATATGACGACGACCATCGTCCGCAGTTCACGATCGTGTTGACCGACAAGTCGAGCAAAAAGGAATACTCCGCCGCCTGCAGTTATACCACGGATAAAAAGGATGAGGCATACGCGTCATTCTTCCTGCCCGCGGGCAACTACGATATCGCGGTGTATGAGTACGCCGACAAGGTCGACAAGGACAACCCGCTCGCCGAATCCTCCTATAATAACGCAAAGGCGACCAAGCGCAAGTCGGTCCGCGTCTATTACACCCCCAAGGATGAACGGATCGAGGTCAAAGAAAGCGCCTCGAGCAGAACCCAGTAAAAAAATCAGGGCTTCCGTACGGAAGCCCTTTTATCATGTCATATTCAGATTACAGGCTCCCTTTGGTAAAGGTGAGGTGTTGTCCAAATCTTGATTTGGGGCACAACACCCATACAAAGGAGAGCTGTCCCGGAATCGGGACTGAGGGATTGTAATAATTGTTTGAGGCGAAGCCGAGTGACAATTACTTCGCGTAGAGCTTGCCGACGATATAATTCGACAGCCGACGCGGCAGGAGCTTTGCCAGTACCGCAATCGCTTTATAGGAGAAGCCGATCGCCTTGAGCGGACGCGAATTCTTTTTGACCGCCAGCTTTGCGATATATTCACCCGCCTTTTTGGGGCTCATACCGCCGCGCTCGTCTTTTTCCATCACGGCGACGGATCGGCGCACGCGTTCGCCGTAGTCGCTGTCCTTGCAGTCGTCCTTTTGCCTTGCGTCGGTAAAGCCCGTGGCGATATCGCCCGGCAGTACCGCGCATACGGTGATCCCGTAGGGGCGGATCTCATTTTGCAGCGCCAGCACATATGCCGCGATCGCCGCCTTGCTCACGCTGTACCACAGCTGGAACGGGATCGGCAGGATGCCCGCGACGGAGCTGACGCAGACGATCCGTCCGCTGTTCTGCCTGCGCATATGGGGCAGTATGGCGCGGATGACGTTGTCGGTGCCGTACAGGTTCAGCTCAAGCTGCGCGTGTGAATCGGCGGAGGCGGTCATCTCGGCGGCGCCTGAGATGCCGTAGCCCGCGTTGCTGACCAGTATATCGATCTGCCCTTCGCGCGTGATGATCTCCTCGATCGCTTGGTTCACCTGATCCTCGTCGGTGACGTCGGCGGTGATGTGATTCACGCCGTAGGGCGGGTTTTGGCGGCGGGACAGCTCATAGACGGTACAGCCCTTTTTGGTCAGGCTCAACGCCGTTTCTCTGCCGATGCCGCTGCTGCCGCCAGTGACGACGGCAACCTGTTTCTCGTTATTCATTGCTCAACAGTACCTTTGCGATGACGCCGACTGCCTCATCGATCAGATCCTCTGTCAGCGTCGCCATGTAGCTGGTGCGCAGCAGGCACTCGTTCGGAGCGGTCGCGGGGGGCAGTACGGGGTTGACGTATACGCCCGCCTCATAGACCTCCTTCGCCTTGATCAGGGTGTTCTCCATCGTGTAGGTGTAGATGGGTACGATCGGCGTTTCACTCTCGCGGATCTTCAATCCCGCGTCACGCAGCCCTTTGCGCGCGTGAGCGGACAGGGCGTTGAGCCGTTCGGGCAGCTCGGGGTGCGCCTTGAGGTGTCTGAGCGCTGTCAGCGCTACCGCGCAGCATGCCGGCGGGATAGACGCCGAAAAGATGAACGGACGCGAGTTGTGGCGCACATAGTCGCACACGGTATGCGACGCCGCCATGTAGCCGCCTAAAGAGGCTAAGGACTTCGAGAAGGTGCCCATGATAATGTCCACCTTGTCCTCGAGCCCAAAGTAGCTCGCGGTACCTCTGCCGCCCTCACCGATAACGCCTAAGCCGTGAGCGTCGTCGACCATGACGCGCGCACCGTACTGTTCGGCGAGCTTGCAGATCTCGGGGAGCTTGGCGATATCGCCGCCCATCGAGAACACACCGTCGGTGACGATCAGGATGCCCGCGGTTTCGGGGGTCTTCTTGAGGATGCGTTCCAGATCCTCCATATCATTGTGCTTATAGCGCACCATCTTGCCGAAGCTGAGCTGACAGCCGTCATAGATGGACGCGTGATTCTCACGGTCACAGACGACATAATCGTTTCTGCCGACGATCGCGCTGATGATACCTAAGTTGCTCTGGAAGCCGGTCGAGAAGGTGACCGCTTCTTCCATATTGACAAAGGCGGCAAGCTCGGATTCCAGTTCGAGGTGCATACGCAGCGTACCGTTGAGGAATCGTGAGCCCGAGCATCCGGAGCCGTATTTCTCCAGCGCCTTGATGCCCGCCTCTACCACGGTCGGCTCGGTCGTCAGACCCAGATAGTTGTTGGAGCCGAGCATGATGCGGCGTTTGCCTTCCATGATGACCTCCACATCCTGCTTTGTCTCCAGCGCGTGAAAGTAGGGATAGATCCCCTCGTTGCGCAGCTGATCGGCAAGCGTGAAGCGTTCGCATTTTTCAAAAATGTCCATCGTTCTTCCTCCCATATCGGGTGATACCTTTGGATTGTTTTGGATTTTGCTTGACCAAGTTATTTTACATGAATGTGCGGTGTATGTCAAGAAAAACGCCTATAAATGTAATACTTCACCATGATTGTCACAGAGATTACGCAAGATAATTGTTGAAATAGCACTTGTTTTGTGATATGATTTTGAAGAAAAGAGGGATAGGATGAAACTGATAAAAGAGGCGGTCATCTCCGCCAGCATTTGTGATTCCAATGTAAAACTGGGCGTGAAGGGCACCTTTGATCTGGTACAGGATTACCTCACCGAGATGATGGGGGAGCTGGGCATCGACGGCGTGTCACTGCGCAAAAAATACGGCTGCGTGTGGATCTTTACCCGCAACCGTGTCGAGATCGACCGTGAATTTGTCTGGAAGGAGCGCTACATCGCCGAGAGCTTTATCTCGTCCGCTAAGGGCGCCAAGATGACGGTCGATACGATTCTGAAGGATGAGCAGGGCAATACCTGCGTCTATTCGCGCATCGAGATGTGCGCGCTCGATCTGAGCACACAGAAGATCCGCCGCATCCGTGACGTCGGCATCGCCTCGGATACCCATGTCGAGGCTCCCGAGCGTGAGATCTCTTTCAGCCGCTTAAAGCACGAGGGACTTTCTGAGATCGAAACCGTTTTGGTGAAGTCGGGCGATATCGACTTTGTCCAGCACACCAACAACGTGTCCTACATCCGCTTCATCATGAACACCTACACCGTCAAGGAACTGCGTGAGCGCCCCGTCAGGGTGATCGAGGTGCGCTACGCCGGTCAGACCCATGAGGGCGACACCCTGTCCATCCGCAAAGCGGAACAGGACGGCAAGGAGCTCTTCGACGTAGCCCTCGGCGACACCGTAGCGGTAGAGTGTGAGATAATTAGGAATTAGAAATTAGTAATTAGTAATTTCGGGAAAACGCTGACGCGTTTTTGATTATAATATCGACAAGTAACATTAGCGCCCGCAACTCTATGAAAGTTGCAGGCGTTATCATTTGGCTGAGATGGCGACATTAATTCCTAATTCCTCATTCCTAATTCCTAATTAACATATCGGTGTTCTCATAACTCTGTTCGATCTCTTTGGAATAGGTCTGCGCGGCGGCGATGACGTCGCCGCTTTTTTGCGCCATGTTCCCGACGATCCCGACGGAATCGATGAGGAACCGTATCGGCGCTGTTATATCAAAGCTGTCGATCGCGCCGAGCAGGTAGCGGTACAGCCAGTACAGCCCGAGCCGCATCAATTCATCTTCATTGTGTGAAAGGTCTGGTTCGGCCTTTGCCGCCTGTATGATCTTTTCGCGGTTGCTCTCATCGATATACTCCAACTCTTCAAATATCTCGGGCGATAGCGATCCGAGAGTGACGATCTCACCCGTCAGCTCCTTTTGAGCCTCTGTTGCCAATGTTCTGAGCTTCTCAAACCGCTCCGCAAGCGGAATGGGTTGCGTGAGGAGCGTTGCCGCCCGCTCTCTTACCGTCAGCAAAAAGCGCATCACATCCGCGTCGTATTCTTCGCAATCCGCGCAGTCCGCGCCGACAAAATCCTCATACGCGTGATCGGTACTTATGATCAGCCGTGCCGCCTCGGGACAGGCGAGGGCGAGCGTGTGCTCTGTGAACGTCGTGTAATCCATCGTGATCCGCGGGAACTGCGCGCAGGTATCACACAGATGCTCCTCGCCCAGCTCGCGGAAAATATCGCACAGGTGATCGTCACCCCAGAAGGGGCATTTCTTCTCTTCCGCCAAGTGAAAAACGCGGTCGCCGTCGGGATCGGTGTAGATCGCTTCTCTGAGCTTCTCGCCGAATTCCCCCTGCACGCTGTTGTAAAAGTCCTCGGTCTCGCTGTCGATCACCACATCCCACCCCTGACAACAGCTGTCAGGACAGGCGGCGGCGATACAGCGGAATTCCTGGTAATAGGTCGGATAATAATGCTTCATGTCTTGATCTCCTATCATTTCCCTGTATTCAAAACAGTCATTGCGAAGGGCAAACACGCGTGTTTAGCCCTGTGGCAATCTCAACCGATCAAATCGATGATCTCACACCGGGTTCATTATCCGCCAATTATTTGCCCAAGTCAACAAAAACCTATTGCAATTTGCTCAATTCGTGATATAATATAATTCGATAAAAGAAAAAGTGCCGGCTGAATCATGCTGAAAAGCCTGTATACATATAGTATACTATCAAATCGGTTGAGAGCGATTTCGATTTCTGAACCCTCTGCCGCTTTGCGGCACCTCCCTTAGGAAAGGGAGGCTTGGTATTTCGGTTTACCGCTGATAGAGGCTTGACTGCGTGGGGACGGCACTCCGGAGAATCCCGATCGATCGGGTGCCGAAGGGGCAAGCGCGCATATCCGCGCGTCAATCTCTCAGGCAAAAGGACGGAGCTTTTTGAAAACGTTTTTGCGCGGGTCACGGCTTCGGCTGTGATCCGTTTTTTGTTGGATAAAAGAGTGTTTTCAAGGCTCCCTTTGGTAAAGGGAGCTGTCGACGTATGTCGACTGAGGGATTGCATAATTGCTCGAGTGAAGCGAGTATCTCAATATTATTATCTTGATGTTACAGCAAAGTATAAAAACAGAGTATCTCCCTTCGGTCGGTCAATTCGTACAATCCCTCCGAGCTTGCCTTTGGGCAAGCCCACCTCCCTTTACCAAAGGGAGGCTGATAAACCGCCATATAATTCACAATTCTATCTGTATTACTGAGGAGGAAATAATAAAATGTGGGAAAGTTTTCTCAGCGCTGTTGAAAAGGGCAACAGCGTGCTCAACAGCTACGTTTGGGGCTGGCCGACCATCATCCTGATCCTGGGTACCGGTCTGCTGCTGACGATCCGTACCCGCTGCTTGCAGGTGCGCAAGTTCGGCGAATCGCTCAACACCACCATCGTCCCGACCATCAAGAGTCTGGGTAAGAAAAAGCAGGCGGACGGCAGGATGAATTCGATCTCCCAGTTCGAGGCGTTCTCCACCGCGATCTCCGGCACCGTCGGCACCGGCAACATCATCGGCGTTGTCGCGGCGATCATCTCCGGCGGACCCGGCGCCGTATTATGGATGTGGATCTCCGCCTTCTTCGGTATGGTCACCAACTATGCCGAGAACGTGCTCGGTCTGTACTTCCGTAAAAAGGACAGCAAGGGCAACCTCGCGGGCGGCGCGTTCTACTATATCGCCTACGGTCTGAAATGGAAATGGCTCGCCTATCTCGCTTCCGTTTTCTGCATCCTTGCCGCCATCGGCATGAGCGGCGTGCAGACCAATAAGATCTCCGGCTCGCTTTCGGAGGCATATATGCGCATGACGGGCGCCGAGAACGCCGAGATGGTCAAGCTGATCGTCGGCATCGTCGTCGCCGTGATTGCCGCGATCATCATCATCGGCGGCATCAAGCGTATCGGCAAGGTCGCGTCCATGCTGGTACCGTTCATGTCGCTGCTGTTCATCGTGCTGGCGCTGATCGCCATCTGCACCCACTACTACCGCATCCCCGAGGCGTTCTCTCTGATCTTTACCAAGGCGTTCAACTTCAACGCCGTCGGCGGCGGTATCTTAGGCTTCACCTTTGCCACCGTCATCAAAAAGGGTATGGCGCGCGGCGTATTCAGTAACGAAGCGGGCTTAGGCTCCTCGGTCATCGCGCACTCCGCTTCCGAGACCCGCGAACCCGTCAAGCAGGGGCTGTGGGGCGTTTTCGAGATCTTCTTCGACACCTTCATCATCTGCACCCTGACCGCGCTGATGTTCCTGACCACCTTTGACGCGCATTATTTTGACGCGCTCGATCTGACGCAGAACGGACTTGACTCCTTCATGTCCATGTCGATGTTCTCCGACAACTTCGGCGCGTTCGGCACGGCGACCTTCTCCATCATCCTGCCGCTGTTCGCGTTCACCACCATCATCGCGTGGTCGTATTACGGCGAGAAGGCGGTCGAATTCTTCTTCGGCTTTATGAAGGAAGAGAACCGCAAGTACCCCGTCACCGTGTTCAAGGTGCTCTATGTCCTGCTGATCGCGGTATCGGCGACCATCCACAGCCAGGTCGTCTGGGATATCAGCGACACCTGCAACGGCTTGATGGCGCTGCCCAACCTGATCTGTCTGGTGGCATTATCGGGTCTGGTCGCGAAGATCACCAAGAACTATTTTGACCGCAAAAAGGGCGCAAAGGTCGAGCCCATGCTCTCCGCTTATCCCGAGCTGAACGAGGAGTTCAAGCAGGATATCAACAGCGGCGACCGGGAAATGCAATAAATATATGATGGGCTGTTCTTCACGGACTGCCCTTTTTTATTAATAGTCATTGCGAAGCCCTTTGACACACGTGCAAAACGTGCGTCAGGGCTGTGGCAATCTCAACCAATTCTATTCATGGTCATTGCGAAGTCCGTCAGGACTGTGGCAATCTCATCCGCTCAAACTGTCATCATTCCATAGTTAACGAATCAATCGATTAGGAATCTTTGTGCAACAATGCGCGCGCATTTACTTGACATTAACGCACCATAATGTTAAAATTTCTACAATCTGATATTAGATGAAAGGTGTACCCCGATGAACAAAATGATCATTACCACCGACAGTACCTCCGATATCCCCGCCGATATCGCCGAAAAATACAATATCCGCGTCGCGCCGCTTCACGTTTTGTATGATGACGAGGACTTCAGCGACGGCGTTGACATCACGCCCGAGTATATCCTCCGGCGTTATGACGAGCGTGAGCAGCTGCCCTCCACCTCCGCGGCCACTCCCGAGGAGTACCGTCAATTTTTTGAGGGGATCCTGAATGAGGGATATACGCAGATCGTCCATATCGCCTTTTGCGCCGATATGTCGTCCACCTATCAGAACGCCGTGATCGCCGCGGGCGAGTTCGATCAGGAGATCTATGTCGTTGACAGCCGTTGTCTGTCCGTCGGCATGATGCTGCTTTGTCTGCGTGCCTGCGAGCTCAAGGACATGGGCATCTCCGCCAAGCATATTGCCGAAACACTCGGCGATTTGACCGAGAAGAACATCGGCGGCTTTTTGCTCAGCCAGCTCGAGTTCCTGCACAAGGGCGGTCGTTGCTCGAGCGTCTCGCTGCTGGGCGCGAACCTCTTGAACATCAAGCCCTCCATCGTCGTCAAGGACGGCGCCATGAGCGTGGCAAAGAAATATCGCGGCAAGGATGAGATGTGCCGCCTGAAATATATGAAGGACCGCATCGCGGAGTTCGGCGATCAGATCGACACGAGCCGCATCATCCTGCACACTACCTGCGACCTCACCGAAAAAGAGATCAAGGGCTACAAAAAGGAGCTCAAAAAGCTGATCCAATG
>CACWXE010000029.1 GCA_902764715.1 uncultured Ruminococcus sp.
AATTGTCAAGTGTTTTCAAAATATTTTAACGCTTTGATGTGTGAAAGATTGACACGGCACGCCGATAATGATATGATACAGAAGAAGATTTCACTTCTGAAAAGAGGGTGTCACCGTGACAACGGAAGAAAACCAGATCATGCAGTATATCGAGGAAGAGGACGTCAAGTTCATCCGTCTTGCTTTCTGTGATATTTTCGGCGCGCAAAAGAATATCTCCGTCCAGCCCACCGAGCTGCAAAGGGCATTTGAAAGGGGCTATCCGATCGACGCTTCTTATGTGTCGGGCTTCGGCGGCGATTACGGCGTCGACGTTTGGCTGCGTCCCGAGGCGGATACCGTTTCCGTTCTCCCGTGGCGGCCGGAGCACGGCAAGGTGATCCGGATGTTCTGCGCGCTGTGCTACTCAGACGGCAGACCGATCGAAGCGGATACGCGCTCTTTGCTTCGCGGCGCTGTGGAATATGCCCGTCAAAAGGGCTATCGCTTCCACTTCAAGTCCGAGATGCAGTTCTATCTTTTCAAGACCGATGAAAACGGAAACCGAACCGCTATTCCCTACGATCACGCGGGCTATATGGATATCGCGCCGCTGGATAAGGGCGAGAATATCCGCCGCGAGGTATGCCTGACGCTCGAGCAGATGGGCGTCATGCCCGAAAGCTCTCACCATGAAGCGGGACCCGGTCAGAATGAGATCGACTTCAAGTATGCTCAAGCTCTCCCTGCCGCCGATAATACGAGCACCTTTATCTCCGTCGTCCGTACGATCGCCGCGCAAAACGGCTTGTATGCCGATTTTTCGCCGAAGCCGATCTCCGATAAGCCCGGCTCGGCGCTCCATATCCGTATGTCGGTCAAAGCAAAGGACGGCGAGGACGTCACCGAACGCGCCATCGCGGGTATCCTGAAAAATATCGCGGACATGACCATCTTTCTCAACCCGACCGAAAAATCCTTCAAGCGATTTAACAAGATGAAAGCGCCTAAATTCATCACATGGTCGGACAAAAACCGCGCTCAGCTGATTTTTGCGACCCGTACCGAGAGCGGCGGCAGATGCTTACAGCTTCGCTCTCCTGACCCCAACGCCAATCCCTATCTGGCGTTTGCACTGATGATATACGCGGCGGTCGACGGCATCGAAAACGATTATCCCCTTCCTCCTTCGATCCATACAGAGCTGCAATACCTCTCCTCATCCGAGCAAAACGAGATAGAGCTTTTGCCCGATACCATCGTCCGGGCGCAGAACGCCGCTCTGAACAGCGATTTCATCAAGCGGTTTGTCCCCGACAGCATCATCAAAGCGTATTGCAACTGATAATACAAAAGGCAGTCTGTTTTCGTGACCGATAGAGCACCAAGCCTTCCCCTCGGGGGGGAGGTGGGCAATTTGCTCTGTGCAAATTGGTCGGATGAGGGGCTGACTTATCCGACGGTTCTTCTTAACAAAGAGAGTAATGCTTTTCCTTTATTCTCGGTATACTTTTCGCCTCACCGAGTCTGACATCGCCGGGAAAGGCTATCCCCTCATCCGTCACCCTACGGGCGACACCTTCCCCCCGAGGGGAAGGCTTTTTGGCGACATATGACAATAAAAGATTTATCTTTTGGACGAAAGTTCAAGGGACTGTGGAAACAAAGCATGACGCTTTATTTCCACAGTCCCTTCATTTTATCCCAACAGTTTCTTGATCCTCTCAACCGCTTCTACGGTGTTCTCTCTGTCGCCGAAGGACGTCAGTCGAAAATAGCCTTTTCCCTGACTGCCGAAGCCCTCGCCGGGCGTACCGACCACCTGAGCGTTTTCGAGAAGATGATCGAAGAACTCCCAGCTCCCCATGCCTTTGGGGCATTCAAGCCAGATATACGGCGAGTTTTTGCCGCCCGTATAGAATATCCCCAGCTCGTCGAGCGCCGCGGAGATGATCCGTGCGTTCTCTTTATAGTATTCGATATTGGCTTTGAACTCTTTTTGTCCCGCTTCGGAGAATACGGCGGCCGCGGCGCACTGCACGGGATAGGATACGCCGTTGAATTTGGTCGCCTGACGGCGGTACCAAAGGGCATGGATGTTGTGACCGTCGCGGACAAGCTCCTTCGGGATCACCGTATAGCCGCAGCGCACACCGGTAAAGCCCGCCGTCTTTGAGAGAGAGCAGAATTCGATCGCGCATTCTCTTGCCCCTTCGATCGCAAAGATCGAGCGCGGACAATCATCCTCGATAAACGCCTCATATGCCGCGTCGTACAGGATGACCGCGTCATGTTGATTGGCGTAATCCACCCACGCCTTGAGCTGATCGGCGCTGTACGCCGCGCCGGTGGGATTATTCGGCGAGCAAAGATAGATGATATCCGCATGGATGCTCTCGTCGGGCATGGGCAGAAAACGATTCTCCCGCGTACCCGGCGCGTATACGATCCTTCTGCCCGCCATGATGTTCGCGTCGACATAGACGGGATAGACCGGATCGGGCACCATCACGGTGTTATCGGCGCCGAAAATATCGCCGATATTGCCTGTGTCGGACTTTGCTCCGTCGCTGATAAAGACCTCATCCGCTTCGATCTTAACGCCGAAGCCGTCATAGTATCGGGCGACTGCCTCACGTACAAAATCATAGCCTTCGTATTCGGGATAACCCTTGAAGGTCTCTTTGAAGCTCAGTTCTCCCGCGCCGACCTTCATCGCCTGTACGGCAGTGCGCGGCAGCGGGAGCGTCACGTCGCCGATGCCGAGTCGGATGAGCTTTTGCTCAGGATGCGCGGCGGCATACGCTGAGGTCTTTTTCGCGATCTCGGCAAAGAGATAGTTCGGGACTAAGTTATCAAAATTTCGGTTGATTTTCATATCGTTTCCTTCCTTGGTCGGGAGAATCCACAGTATCGCAATAATAAGGTTGAGATTGCCACAGCCCTAATGGGCTTCGCAATGACTATTTAAAGTATCTGTCGATCACGATCTGAGCCGCCTGACGCTTGGTGATCCCCGCCGCCATCGCCTGATGTTCGATATACCGATGAGCATCGATCTCGCTCATATCCTCATTATCGATCAAAAACCATTTTGCCTTGTTGACGATGCGGATCTCCTGGAGCTTATCCTCGGCCTTGCCCGCCTTTTTCTCTACGGTTCTCAGCATCTCGCGCGCGGAGATCAAGAGCGATACCGCCTGTATGATCGTCTGCTGTGAGGACGGCTTGCGAATGACGAAAACGCCGTAAGACACGGTTCTTTGCATAATGTCCTCGTACACATCCGAGGGGGCGAAGATGACCGCAAGCGTGCCGACATGATCCGTCACGTCAATGCACAGGCGCGAGCCGAACTCGTCGCTGAGCGGCGCGTTGACGATCACAAAATCATAGCTCTTTTCCGTCAGAATGCGTCTTGCCTCGCCCGCGTTCGTCACATGGTCGGTGTGAAAATGTCTTTCGCGCAGAAGGGAGCTTATCTCTTGCATGAACCTTTCAGACGGCGAGACCACCAACGCATGATAGCGAACCTGTTCTAAAGTCATATTCTCCCTTCACCTCTTTTCGATCCGTACACGGAAGTACGATCAACGTAAAAAGGCGCTATTCGGGCACAAGCTCCCAAATAAACGCCTTTGTTTATTGTGGATATTATAGCATCATTCGCATATTATGTCAATCGTTTAAAACGTCAAAGCGTTAAAATTTTTTGATAATTTTTTCACGATTACCCTTGACAAATGAAAATTCGCGTCGTATAATGCGTGCTGTAAAGACAAAGGCGTTTTGAACCTGCGTGGTTTGAAACGCCTTTGTCTATTTCTTTACGAAAAGGAGAAGGTATTATGGCAAACGTAGCAGAATATTTCGGAAGTCTGGTATTTGACGACAAGACGATGAAAGAGCGGCTGGATCCCAAGATCTACAAGCAGCTCCGCAAAACGATCGACGACGGCGAGCAGCTGAATATTCAGGTAGCGAACGCCGTAGCCGCCGCGTTAAAGGAATGGGCGGTAGAAAAGGGCGCGACCCACTATACCCACTGGTTCCAACCGCTGACGGGTATCACCGCCGAAAAGCACGACAGCTTTATCACTCCTTCGCCCGACGGCAGAGTGATCATGGAATTCTCCGGCAAGGAGTTGATCAAGGGCGAGCCCGACGCGTCCTCATTCCCCTCGGGCGGTCTGCGCGCGACCTTTGAAGCAAGAGGTTATACCGCGTGGGACCCCACCTCCTACGCTTTCATCAAGGGCAAGACCCTTTGTATCCCCACCGCGTTCGCGTCCTACAGCGCCGACGCGCTGGATAAAAAGACCCCGCTTTTGCGTTCCATGCAAGCGCTGAATATCCAGGCAACACGAGTCTTGAAGCTCTTCGGCAACGAGGACGTCAAGCGCGTGGTCACCTCTGTCGGACCCGAGCAGGAATACTTTTTGGTTCCCAAGGAGCTGTACGCGAAGCGCAAGGATTTGATCTATACGGGACGCACCCTCTTCGGCGCGCGTCCTCCCAAGGGTCAGGAGCTCGACGATCACTATTTTGGTACCATCAAGCCGCGGGTTCTCGCCTATATGGAGGATCTGAACGACGAGCTGTGGAAGCTCGGCATCCTCGCGAAAACCCAGCATAACGAGGTCGCGCCCGCTCAGCATGAGCTGGCTCCCATCTACACGACGACCAATGTCGCGACCGATCACAACCAGCTGACCATGGAGATCATGCAGAAGGTCGCGGAGCGTCACGGTCTGGTATGTCTGCTGCACGAAAAGCCCTTTAAGGGCGTGAACGGCTCGGGCAAGCACAACAACTGGTCGATTGGCACGGATACCGGCGTGAACCTCCTCACCCCCGGTGAGACACCGTTTGAGAACGTCCAGTTCCTGCTGTTCCTCGTAGCGGTCATCAAAGCCGTCGATGAGTATCAGGATCTGCTGAGATTGTCCGTCGCGACCGCCGGCAACGATCACCGTTTGGGCGCGAATGAAGCGCCGCCCGCCGTCATCTCCATCTTCCTCGGCGATGAGCTGACCGCCGTGCTGGACGCGATCGAGAACGATACCGAGTATGAGGGCACCAAGAAGAAATATATGAAGCTCGGCGTTGACGTTCTGCCGCGTTTCAGACGCGACACTACCGATCGCAACCGCACCTCTCCCTTTGCGTTCACGGGCAACAAATTCGAGTTCCGTATGCTCGGATCGTCCAACTCTATCGCCTGCTGTAATATGATGCTCAACTCCGCTGTCGCAGAAGTCTTGAAGCAATTTGCGGATGTTCTGGAGAACTCCGAGAACTTTGAAAACTATGTTCACAACCTGATCCGCAAGACGATCAAGGATCACAAGCGGATCATCTTCAACGGCAACGGCTATGACGACGCTTGGATTGAAGAAGCCGAAAAGCGCGGACTCTCCAATCTCAGAACCACCGCCGACGCGATGCCGCATCTGCTCGATGAAAAGAACGTCGCGATGCTGACCTCTCATAAGGTGTTCACCAAAGCGGAGCTGGAAAGCCGCATGGAGATCATGCTTGAGAACTACGTCAAGCAGGTCAATATCGAAGCGCTGACGATGGTGGATATGACCGGCAAACAGATCATCCCCGCGATCGAAACCTATCTGATGAAGCTTTTGAAGAACGTTTCTATGAAGAAGGCGATCTCGCCCGATATCAGCTGTGCCTATGAGACCGCGAACATCGAGAAGCTCTCCGCCGCCTGTGACGAGATGAGCGCCAACGCGGGTATCCTCGAGCGTCTGGCGGAGCATCTCGCTCACATCGACGATATCGTGGAGCAGGCGAACTTCGTCCGTGACGAGCTCCTGCCGCAGATGGATACGCTGCGCAGCTATGCCGACGCCGCGGAAGCAGTCGTTGACGCGGAGATCTGGCCGCTGCCGACCTACGGTGAGCTGCTCTTCGGCGTAAGATAAAGCGGTTGAGATTGCCACGTCGTCCTCATCGGCTGTACTCGGTAGGCATATCCGGTTGGTATGCCTTGACCTCGTGTCGCCGTTCGTCCTCTCCCCAAAAAGCAGGGGCTTTTTGGGGACCCCGGATAGATCTTCGCAATGACGATTGATAAAAGTACAAAGGCGTACTCTGCTGATGCGGGGTACGCCTTTATTAGTGGTCAGTGGTTAGTGGTCAGTTAACCGATGACCGAAACTATATAAACAATGCTAATGACCGGCAATATGCAGCCGGTTACTCAATTTGGAAGGTGAAACTATGACTATGACAGTAGAATTCTGGTTCCTGATCGGAGCCGCGCTGGTGTTCTGGATGCAGGCAGGCTTTGCCATGGTAGAGGCGGGCTTTACCCGCGCCAAGAACGCCGGCAACATCATCATGAAAAACCTGATGGACTTTTGTATCGGCACGGTGGTATTCGCTCTGTTGGGCTATACCATCATGATGGGGGAGGATACCCTGTTCGGTCTGATCGGTATACCGAACATGGACTTGTTCGCTCATTTCAAGGAGTTCATCGCATCTCCCGGGAACGGCGACTATACCGCCGCTTCCACCTTTGTGTTCAACCTCGTTTTCTGCGCGACGACCGCGACGATCGTTTCCGGCGCGATGGCGGAGCGAACGAAATTTTCCGCCTACTGTATCTATTCGGGCGTGATCTCGCTGTTCATCTATCCGATCGAGGCGCACTGGATCTGGGGCGGCGGCTGGCTCTCTCAGCTGGGCTTCCATGACTACGCAGGTTCCTGCGCGATCCACATGGTCGGCGGTATCGCGGCGCTGGTCGGCGCAGCGATCCTCGGTCCGCGTCTGGGCAAATATGAGCGCGATGACAACGGCAAGGTGATCAAGGTCAACGCCTTTCCCGGTCACAACATCGTCATCGGCGCTCTCGGCGTATTCATCCTGTGGCTGGGCTGGTACGGCTTCAACGGCGCCGCCGCGACCACCGTTTCCGAGCTTGCGTCCATCTTCCTGACCACCACGATCGCTCCCGCTGTTGCGACCTGTGTGACGATGGTGTTCACATGGATCAAAAACGGCAAACCCGACGTTTCCATGTGCCTGAACGCATCCTTGGCAGGCTTGGTCGGAATCACCGCAGGCTGCGACGCGCTTGACGCGATCGGCGCGACCGTCGTCGGCGTTGTCAGCGGTATTCTGGTTGTCGTCGTGGTCGAGGTGCTTGACATGAAGCTGCACATCGACGATCCCGTCGGCGCGGTCGGCGTTCACATGGCAAACGGTATCTGGGGCACGATCGCGGTCGGTCTGCTCGCCAACCCCGACGCTCCCGCAGGGCTGAACGGTCTGTTTTACACCGGCGATTTCAAGCAGCTCGGTCTGCAGTTCTTAGGCTTCGGCTCCGTGGCGATCTACGCCGCGATCATGATGATACTCACCTTTGTCATCATCAAGAAGACCATCGGTCTGCGCGCGTCGGCTGAGGACGAGATCATGGGTCTCGATATCACCGAGCACGGTCTGCCGTCGGCATACGCGGGCTTTGCGGCTGCCGCTGAGGACTACTCCGTCTACGGCGAGGATGTTGCCGTCGTCGCGGGTGAAACACCCGTGGCTGAGGCTGTCGAGGTCAGGAGCGTTCCGTCCTTTGATAACGGTGAACAGCGGTTCACCAAGATCGAGATCATCTGTAAGGAAGCTCGTTTTGAAAAGCTCAAGAGAGCGATGGCGCAGCTCGGCATCACCGGCATGACCGTCACCCATGTCATGGGCTACGGCTCACAGAAGGGTAAGCCCGAATACTACCGCGGCGTTTTGGTCGACACCAACCTTCTGCCGAAGATACAGGTCGAGATGGTCGTATCCGCGATCCCTGTCCGCGACGTGATCGAAGCGGCAAAGAAAGCGCTCTATACCGGACACATCGGCGACGGCAAGATCTTCGTTTACAACGTAGATAATATTGTCAAGGTGCGCACCGGCGAAGAAGGCTATGCCGCTTTGCAGGATGTGGAATAACAGATTTAAGAGGAGCCGCAGTTCCCTTCAAATAGTCAAAATGCCCTGAATAACAACTCTCGATTCAGTTGCCTAAAAGACAGGCTCCCCTAAGTCACAGACCCCGAGGACATATTCCCCGGGGTCTGCATTTTATCTTATATATTGTTTTCCAAATCTCTCTTGCCGTACATTACTCTCAGGATAGAAACAGTTCCGGCGCTCTCTTCTACCGAATAGAACACAAGATAATTGTCAACAGGCATCAATCGAATATCATTTTTATAGACAGGAAACCGCTTTGGCAGTTGATCGAGATTTTCGATCCTGTTCTCCAATCGGGATAACTGCGCTTCGGCGTTTTCCGGTGACAGCAATGACAAGGCGATATACTCATAGATCGCGCGGATATCTTTATCTGTCTGTGAAGAGATGTTTACCGAATAATTCACAGTTTATAATCCTTTCTGATATCGGCAAACGCTTGTTTTGACGCTTTGACCTTGCCGCTCTTGACGTCATCGATCCCCTTTTGCAGTTCAAGGTCGATCTCCTGCTCGGTGAGCTGATTGAAGTTCAATACACTTTGTTCAGGCAATTTCAGTTCAAACGGCATTCCTCTCTGCAATATGATCTGCTTGTAAAACATATTGATCGCATTGGATGCGGGAATTCCGAGTGCGGATAGTATACTTTCTGCTTGCTCTTTTAATTCCGGTTCGATCCTCACATAAAGGTTTGCTGTTTTTGACATTTCAATGCTCCTTTCCGTGTGTTCTATGTATATTATACACGATTGTAAGCACAAACGCAATACATCTGACCAAAATAGTACCGGATCATTTCTTGACAAACATCATGACAAGTAATATAATACTTGATGGCAAAGACGCCTTGGAGCTCCAAAGCGTCTTTGCCTTTTTTTATGTAAAAAAGAGGTTTTATGATGAACAATATCCATGAAGAATGCGGCGTGTTCGGCATCTACAGCACGGCTGATGATGATTTAGCGGCGTTGACCTATTACGGTCTGTATGCCTTACAGCACCGCGGACAGGAAAGCGCCGGTATCGCCGTGAATGATGACGGCGTGTTCCGCTGCATCAAGGGTGAAGGCTTGGTCAGCGAGGTGTTCAGCGGTGACAAGCTCCGATCCCTCGGGACGGGTCATATCGCGGTCGGCCATGTGCGTTATGCCACCACCGGCAGCAACGCCGCCCAGAATATCCAGCCGCTCTTGGTCAACCACCACAAGGGCAGGATGGCGCTGTGCCACAACGGCAACCTGTCCAATTCCTATCTGCTGAGAACAAGGCTGGAGGAAAACGGCGCGATCTTCCATACCACCACCGACTCCGAGGTCATCTCCTACATGATCGTACAGGAGCGACTGCGGCAGGGCTCGATCGAAAAGGCTGTCAGCGCGGCGATGGACGCGATCGAGGGCGCGTATTCCCTCGTGATCTGCTCGCCGCAAAAGCTGATCGCCGTTCGTGATCCGCACGGTTTCCGTCCGCTGTGCTACGGCGTGACCGACAGCGGCAGTGTGGTATTCGCCTCGGAATCCTGCGCGCTGGACGCGGCCGGCGCCAAGCTTGTCAGAGATTTGGTGCCGGGGGAGATGGCGATCGTCGACAAAAACGGTCTGAGATTCGATACGACGCACTGCGGCAAAGTGCCGAAACACTTTTGCGTGTTTGAATATATCTATTTCGCGCGCCCCGATTCGGTGATCGACGGCGCTTCCGTCAGTCAATGCCGCCAGAGAGCGGGCAGATTTCTGGCGAAGGAACACCCCGTCGACGCGGATATCGTGATCGGCGTTCCCGATTCGGGCTTAGAGGCGGCGATCGGGTACTCGTATGAATCGGGGATACCATACGCCATCGGCTTCACCAAGAACAAATATATCGCACGCACCTTTATCACACCGGGTCAAGGCTCGCGTGAAGCGGGCGTGGGGATCAAGCTCAATCCGATCCGCGAGATCGTCAGGGATAAGCGCGTTGTGCTGATCGATGATTCGATCGTGCGCGGCACCACCTGCCGCCGTATCGCCGATCTCTTGTGGCAGGCGGGGGTCAAAGAGATCCATATGCGCGTCAGCGCCCCGCCCTTTGTCGCCCCGTGCTACTACGGCACCGACATCGATTCCGCTGATGTGTTGATCGCTAACCGAATGAGCACGGATGAGATCGCCAAAGAAATCGGCGTGACTTCGCTCGGTTACCTCAGTATCGAAAATGTCAGACTGCTGACGGGAACGGACAGCGGCTTTTGTACCGCCTGCTTCGGCGGCTATTATCCGACCGCGATCCCCGACAAAACAGCGAAGAATCGCTTTGAAACCAAAATCAGTGAACAGCAAAAGGGATGAATGGAATGAATGATAACTCACAATTCGATCGCAAATTGATACTGGAAAACGGCGCCTTGTTCTACGGAAAAGGCTTTGGCTGTATGGACGACAGGATCGTTGAGATCGTATTCAACACCTCGCCCGTCGGTTATCAGGAGATCCTCTCCGACCCGTCCTATACCGATCAGGGCGTCGTGATGGCGTATCCGCTCATCGGCAACTACGGCATGGCGGAGGATGACTACGAGTGCGACAAGCCGACGATCGGCGCGCTGATCGTGCGCGAATATAACGGCGAGCCGTCCAACTTCCGCAGTAAGGAGCCCTTGGAGGATGTGATGAAGCGTTATGGCATCGTCGGCATCAGCGAGATCGATACCAGACGGTTGATCCGACATATCCGTGATTACGGCTCATGCAAGGCGCTGATCACCTCCGCAAATACTCCGGCAGAGGTTGCAGAAAAAGCGATAAAAGAAGCCTCGCTCCCGCATGACGCTGTCAGCCGCGTCAGCAGAAATCGCTTTCAAAAATACGATTCCGCCGAGCATTTGTATCATGTCGTCGCCATCGACTGCGGCATGAAAATGAACATCGTGCGTTCGCTCACACAAAGAGGCTGTGATGTGATGGTCGTTCCGTGGGACGCACGCGTGCGTGATATCCTTTCGCTCGATCCGGACGGTATCTTTTTATCTAACGGTCCAGGCAACCCGGAGGATGTTCCCGAGGTGATCGACGCCGTGAAGGAGCTGATCGGCACCGTTCCGATCTTCGGTATCTGTCTGGGTCATCAGATCCTGTCACTCGCCTACGGAGCGAAAACCTATAAGCTGAAATTCGGTCATCGCGGCGGCAATCACCCCGTCAAAAATCTGCTGACAAATAAGATCGAGATCACATCACAGAATCATTCTTACGCGGTTGACGCGGACAGTCTGAAAAAAACGCCGCTCACCGCGACGCATATCAATCTTCTGGACAACACGGTCGAAGGCGTCGAGTGCGCGAAAGACGCCGTCTTCGGCGTGCAGTATCATCCCGAATCCGCTCCGGGGCCGCAGGACAGCTCCTATCTGTTTGACCGGTTTATCGATTGGATGAAGGAGGCGAAGAACAATGCCTAAGAGAACAGATATCAAAAGGATCATGGTCATCGGCTCGGGCCCGATCGTCATCGGTCAGGCGGCGGAGTTCGACTACGCGGGCACACAGGCTTGCTTAGCGCTCAGAGAAGAGGGCTACGAGGTCATCCTGTGCAACAGTAATCCCGCGACCATCATGACGGATACCATGATCGCGGACAAGGTCTATATGGAGCCGCTGACCCTTGAATATATCGCGAAGATCATCCGCAAGGAACGTCCCGACGCGATCCTGCCCGGCATCGGCGGTCAGACGGGTTTGAACCTCGCGATGGAACTGGAACGCAAAGGCGTTCTGAAAGAATGTCAGGTCGAGCTGCTCGGCACATCCTCCGAGAGCATCGAGCGCGCCGAGGATAGAGAGCTGTTTAAGGAGATGTGTGAGAGTATCGGCGAGCCCGTCATCCCGTCACAGATCACCTATAACTTGGAAGAAGCAAAAGAAGCTGCCGCGGCGGTCGGTTATCCCGTTGTGCTCCGTCCCGCGTTCACCCTCGGCGGTACCGGCGGCGGTTTTGCGGACACCGAAGCTGAATTATTGGAGATTGGCAGACAGGCGTTTGCCCTCAGTCCCGTCCATCAGGTGCTGATCGAAAAGTCCGTTAAGGGCTTTAAAGAGATCGAGTATGAGGTCATCCGTGACGCGAACGATACCGCGATCACCGTCTGCAATATGGAAAACCTC
>CACWXE010000030.1 GCA_902764715.1 uncultured Ruminococcus sp.
CAGAGCAGCACGCCGACCGCCATGGCGATCGTGAGCGGCAGTGCCTTGCGGCGCCATCTGTCCGCCGCGAAGCCGACCGCGAGCGCCGTTAAGAGAAAACCGATGATATAGCCGCCGGTGGGTCCCACCAGTACGCCGACGCCGCCCTTCATCCCCGCGAAGATCGGCACGCCGACCGCGCCGAGCAGGATATAGACGAACACGCTGAGCGTACCGCGTTTCCATCCGAGCATAGCGGCGGAAAGACAGATTGCGAAGGTCTGGAGGGTGATGGGCACCTCGCCGATGGGGATGCTGATGATGGAGCATACCGCGATCAACGCGGTAAACATAGCGGTAAAGACCAGATCCTTGACCGCTGTGGGAGCTTTTTTGTTGTCATGTGTGTTTGCAGACATAATAAACCTCTTTTTGTTGATTTGAATGTATTATACGCTATTTGAAAAGGGAAGTCAAATCATAGTTAGGAGTGAGGAGTTAATGGTGAGCGGACACGCGTGTTCTGCCCACACCCGATTATTGTTTGCGGTAATACCAAGGGCTCCCTTTGAGAAAGGGAGCTGCTGAGCAAAGCGAAGCTGAGGGATTGTATTGATTGACCGAGCAAAGCGAGATACGATAACTCCTCACTCCTAACTCCTCACTCCTCACTCCTCACTCCTAACTCCTAACTCCTAACTCCTCACTCCTCACTGACTTTTTGTGTATGTTGAATAGAAAAGAGGCTGAAATATCGCCATAGTGCGGATTGTCTTTTGATCATCTTTATGTTATTATATAATATGTATAAAAATACGCAAGTATCACTATAAGTTTTTATCATTTTAACTAATTAAACCGTGATAAGCGCAAGGAGGAACACGATGGCTGACAGAAGCAAAGTTATTTTCGGCAACCAAATGAGCGCGAAGGATTATAAAAAGGCGCTCGAAAAAAAGAAAAGCTATCTCAGGCAATTCGGCGACGACAGCAAGGCGGCTTATTCCGCGAAGCTGGTCGAAAACGCCACCCTGTACGAGCCATTAGGCGTCTATGATATCCGCGTGAACGAGGGCGAGGGCGAGATCCCCTTCGACACCGAAAAGGGTATCATCGTCGGCAACATCCGCATGGGCTTCGGTCACTACCGTATCTCCATCGCGATGGCGTCCGCCGCCAAGGCGCTGGGCTACACCCCCTACTGGATGGATCTGAACTCCTACAAGGACACCACCTGCACCAAGGTCATCGGCAAGCAGAACGATCTGTACAGCTTCGGCTCTCGCCTGAGCCAGAAGCTCGCGCTGTTCAACAAGCTCGTATGGGAGCCGATGAACTACGAGGGCTTCCGACAGCTCAGCTACAATGCCGCCGACCAGAAGAACGCCGAGCTGATGGCGCCGGTGTTCCACAGCATCCCCAAGGACATCCCGCTGATCGGCACCCATGTGTGGCCGGCACAGGCGGCGCTGCACGCGGGCATGGAACACGTGGTCAACGCCATCCCGGACAACTGGCCGATGGCGCTGCACCTCGCCGAGGGCGCGACCCACACTATCCAGACACACCAAAGCTACATGGGCTACCGCATCCTCAACGGCTTCAAGAAAAAGGAAGTCCTCAACCCCATGCCTGCAGAGGATCTGGTCTATACCGGTCACTACATCGACCACGAGCTGGTCGCGAATATCGAAAAGGACTGTGACGCGCGGCTGGAGCGCAAGAAAAACGGCGAGCCGATGCGTTTTCTCATGTCAATCGGCGGCGCGGGCGCTCAGCGCGAGCTGTTCGCGGCAGTCATCAAATACTTATTGCCCGCCGTCAAGGCGAAGAAAGCCGCTCTCTATGTCAACGTGGGCGACTACAAGGCGGTATGGGATGAGCTGTGCCGCGATATCCCGGAGCTTGCCGAGCTCAGCACCACCCACTTCAACGACTGGGCGGACACCAACACCTTTGCGCAGGACGCGATCGTCGGCAATGTCGAGGGCATACACGCCTTCTGGCACGAAAACATCTTTGAAGCGGTGTACTGCACCAACCTCTTGATGCGTTCGGCGGACGTCCTGCTGACCAAGCCCAGTGAGCTCGCCTTCTACCCCATCCCCAAGCTGTTCCTGAAGCGCATCGGCGGTCACGAAAAGTGGGGCGCGATCCACTCCGCCGAGATGGGCGACGGCTCGCTCGAGTGCGAGGATGTACCGCACACCTTACAGATGATCAAGCTGTTCTTAAAGGAAGAGGCCACCCTCAAATACATGTGCGACCGCATCAAGGCGAACAAGACCGCGGGACTCTATGACGGCGCATACGAGGTCGTCAAGCTCGCCATGGCGAAAAAATCGAAATAAAAACACACATAGTACGCCCCTCTGACGAGGGGACGCGCAGCGTCTTTTTCTGCCCCCTCTGACGAGGGGGCAAGCGGGCAGCCTCTCCGAAAGGAAATCCTGTTCTGTTCGCGGGGGAGAGATAACGCAGCGTTACCGTTACAATAACAGTCTGCCTCAATCGAGCGCGAAAGTATAGGAGTAGCAGATATGAAACCATATCGCAAAAGCAATGTTCCGTTAGCAAGCGAGCTGCGTCAGAATATGACGAAATACGAACGATTGCTTTGGTATCGCTATCTGCGTACCTGTCCGGTTCGTTTTCAGCGCCAAAAGCCGATCGGAAGATATATCGTTGACTTTTATTGTGCCAAAGCGAGATTGGTCATCGAACTCGACGGCTCGGGTCACTACGAAGAAGCACAAGAGCTTTATGACAGAAAACGTACCGCTTATTTACAGCGAATGGGATTGAAAGAAATACGCTACACCAATCTGCAAATTGCCCGACAGTTCAGAGAGGTATGCGAGGACATCTACAAACATATAGAGTTTGTGATAGAGGAAAACAACCGATATGATACAGAAACGCCTGCTGTTGGCAAAAAGGGTGAGTAACAGCTGATGTCGTTATCTCTCCCCCAACCCCCTCGTCAGAGGGGGCGGTATCAAACTTCCTGCCAACCAATACACTATCCGAAAAACGTATAAGAAGGTAATCCCCCTATGATCAAAAAAATCACCGGCAGTCAGGAACTGTTTATCCTGCAGACCGATCACACATCATATATGCTCGCGATCACGCCGTCGGGTCACGCGGAGCACCTGTACTACGGCGCGAGGATCGACGTCGACACCGCCGAGGAGCTCGAGGCACTGCGGCAAAAACGTGAGTTCGAGCCCGGCAACGCGATCGTCTATTCCGCGGATCATCCGACTACCGTGCTCGAGGATATGTGTCTGGAATTTTCCGGCACGGGTCACGGCGACATCCGCGAGCCGTTCATCGAACTCGTCCAAGCGGACGGCTCGCGCACGACCGACTTTTTGTATCGCGGCTGTGAGATCACGGACAGCAAGCCCTCTCTATCCGGATTGCCCGGCTCTTACAATGCCGACGGTACGGCAGAGCACCTTTGCCTCACGTTCAAGGACGGCGCGATGATACTGGAGCTGCATTACTGCGTCTATCCGGAATGTGACGTCATCACCCGATGGGCAAAGCTCGTCAACAACGGCGATCACGCGATCGAGCTCGAACGACTGCTGTCGACGCAGCTCGATCTGCCCGATAACGAATGGCAGACGACCTCCTTCCACGGCGCATGGACGCGCGAGATGGAGAAAAGCACCGCCTCTGTTTCCCACGGAAAGTTCGTGATCGAAAGCCGCACCGGATGCTCCTCCAACCGCGCGAATCCCTTCTTCATGCTTCATCGACCCGACGCGACCGAGGACAGCGGCGCGGTCTACGGCTTCAACCTGATCTACAGCGGCAACCACTACGCCGCTGTAGAGGTCAGCGCCTACCGCAAGATCCGCGTCGCGCAGGGCGTCAACCCCGCGGGCTTCCGTTTTATCCTCGAAAAAGGCGAGAGCTTCACCGCTCCCGAGGCGGTGATGACCTATTCCGAGAACGGATTTTCGGGTCAGAGCCGCAATATGCACCGCTTTGTCAAGGAGCATATCCTGCGCGGAGAATGGGCAAAAGCGGAACGCCCCATCCTGCTCAACTCGTGGGAGGCGTCCTACTTCAATATCAGCGAAAGCAGTCTGGTATCCCTCGCCAAAGCGGGTCACGAGCTGGGCGTGGAGCTGTTCGTCATGGACGACGGATGGTTCGGCGACCGCAGTGACGACACCCGCTCCCTCGGCGACTGGGATCCCAATCATAAAAAGCTCCCCGGCGGGCTGGGGCGTCTGTCGAAGAAGATCACCGATCACGGGATACAATTCGGCATCTGGGTCGAGCCGGAGATGGTCAACGTCAACAGCCGATTGTATGAACAGCACCCCGACTGGGCGATAGCGATCAACGGCAAGCTCCACAGCGAGGGGCGGCATCAGCGGATCCTCGACCTGTGCAATCCCGAGGTGTGCGACTACCTGATCGAGAAGATGAGCGAGGTATTCTCCTCGGGCAAGATCAGCTATGTCAAATGGGATATGAACCGCATTTTCTCGGATGTGTACTCGCCGTATCTGCTCCCGAAACGGCAGGGTGAGACGGCGCACCGCTACATCCTCGGCTTATACAAACTCATGAGCGCGCTGACAAAGCGCTTTCCGCATATCCTCTTTGAGGGCTGTGCCTCGGGCGGCAACCGCTTTGACTTAGGTATCCTATGTTACTTCCCGCAGATCTGGGCGAGTGACAACACCGATGCGCTGTGCCGCTCCCATATCCAGGAGGGCTACAGCTACGGCTATCCGCAGTGCTGTATCGGCGCGCATGTATCGGGCTCTCCCAATCACCAGACCCTGCGCTCCACACCGCTGGAAACACGCTTCAATATCGCGGCGTTCGGCGCGCTGGGCTATGAACTGGACGTCGGCAAGATGTTCCGTTGGGACAAGGAGCATACCCGCTTGCAGATCACGCTGTACAAGGTGTGGCGCGACGTCCTGCAATACGGCGATTTTTACCGCATACGCTCAGGGAACGTGCATGAATGGATCTGTGTCAGCGACGACAAGACGCGTGCCGTGGGCATGATGATGCAGGAGAGTGTGGAGCCGAACACGCAGGCGCACCGCTTCTACTGCAAGGGGCTGGATCCCGACCGCACCTACCGCTTTCACAATATCTCGGGCAGGGTCAACATCAAACTCTTCGGCAGCCTGATCAACACCATGTCCCCCATCCGCATCCGTCAGGACGGTATGCTCCACAATATGATCGCGCGGTTCATCAAGATGGGCGGCGAGGTGGAGGATCACACCGCGAAGGGCAGTGTGCTGATGAGCGCGGGCGTGGCGCTGAGACAGCAGTTCTCGGGCACGGGATATAACGAGAACGTCCGCCTCTTCCCCGATTTTTCGTCGAGGATGTATTTTATTGAGGCGGTAGAGTAGGAAATATAACTGCGAACCATTTCATCAGCCCCCTCTGACGAGGGGACGCGAGGCATCTTTTTCTGCCCCCTCTGACGAGGGGACGCGAGGCATCTTTTTCTGCCCCCTCTGACGAGGGGATGCGCGGCATCTTTTTCTGCCCCCTCTGACGAGGGGGCAAGCGGGCAGTCTCTCAGTAAGGAAATCTTGTTCTGTTCGCGGGGGAGAGATAACGCAACGTAACAAAAGGCTCATAAACGCACGACTTAATCCTGTGTGTAAAGATACTTCATAGTCGGTATGAGTCGTACGGCGGCTCATGATGATTGTGCTTCGTTATCTCTCCCCCAACCCCCTCGTCAGAGGGGGCAGTATCAACCTTTCTTCTCATTATAACAACAGCGGCACGGAATGATCCGTGCCGCTTTCGTCTTTATTGGTTGGTTGAGAGCAATTGCCGCGGCATAAACCCTCAGTCACCGTGACACCAGTGTCCGGTGACAGCCTCCTCGCCGGAAGCGGCTCCCCCCTTGTCCTTCGGACATTCCCCCAACGGGGGTACCTTAGGAAAGGGAGCCTTTGAACCTCGCAATGACAATGATCAATGCTTCGGGAGGATGTAGCCGATCTTCTTCATCGCCTTTTCCACCGTGCGGTGGCTGAAGCGCTGAACGAACTGAACGCTCTTGGTATAGCACTCTTCGATGTACTTCTTGTCCTTGACATACTCCTGATAGCGCTTGCGGATGGGTGACAGCTCCGCTACGACCGCCTCGCCGACAGCCGTCTTGAAATCGCCGTAGCCCTTGCCGTCAAAGTCACGCTCGATCTGCTCATAGCTCAGACCCGTGACCGCGGAATAGATGGACATCAGGTTATTGATGCCGTCCTTGCCCTCGGCGTAGCGCACCTTCGCTTCACTGTCGGTGATCGCGCGCTTGAACTTCTTCATGATGACGTTATCGTCGTCGGAGAGCAGGATGAAGCTGTTGGCGTTCTCATCGCTCTTGCTCATCTTGGAGGTCGGATTCTGCAGGCTCATGACGCGCGCGCCGTCCTTCGGGATGAAGCCCTCGGGGATCTTGAACACGTTGCCGTACAGCCCGTTGAAGCGGTTGGCAATGTCGCGGGTCAGCTCGAGGTGCTGCATCTGGTCGTGACCGACCGGCACCTTGTCCGCCTGATAGAGCAGGATATCGCCCGCCATCAGGCTCGGGTAGGTGAACAGACCGGCGTTGATGTTGTCGGCGTGCTTGGCGCTCTTATCCTTGAACTGCGTCATACGGCTGAGCTCGCCGAACTGGGTGTAGCAGTTGAGGATCCAAGCCATCACCGCGTGATCGGGGTTGTGGCTCTGGATGAAGAAGGGCGCTTTCTCGACGTCGATGCCGCACGCCATGATGGAGGCGTACATATCGATGATGTTCTTGCGGAACGCGGCGGGATCCTGACGCACGGTGATGGTGTGCAGATCAGCCAGCGCGTAAATGCAGTTGTACTCAGGATTCTCCTGCATCTTGACCCAGTTTTTGACAGCGCCGAGGTAGTTGCCGAGGGTGATGGAGCCGCTGGGCTGGATCGCGGAGAATACGATTTGCTTCTTTTCGGTAGTGTTTTCCATAATATCAAATCCTTTATTTAATTAGGAATTAGAAATGAGGAATGAGGAATGAAGGGAAACGCTGACGCGTTTTTGATTTGTATAGACATTTGATCAAATCCTAAAAACGGGTGAGGGTGATGAGAAGTTGTCCAAATCTATGATTTGGTTAACAACTCCCATGCAATAACGCTCCGAGAGCAGGTAAACCTGCGATTGGCTAAGCGTCACTGCAGCCTCCATCAATTCCTAATTCCTAACTCCTAATTCCTCATTATTATATGGTTTCTTTCGCCAGCTTGCCGATCTCCTTGATGCCCTCAGTCAGGTCTTCATCGGTCGGGGTGGAGAAGTTGATGCGGAAGCTGTGGCAGGGCAGATCGCCGTCGGTAAGGAACGCGTTGCCCGGTACGACGCACACCTTGCGCTCGGTGAGCTTCTTGCAGAAGTCGAGCATATCCACATGCTCGGGCAGGTCGCACCAGATGAACAGACCGCCCTCGATCTTGTTGTAAGTAATGCCGTTGGGCACGACGTATTCATCAAGCAGATTCATGCACAGATCCGCCTTGGCGCGGTAGAGATCGCGCAGGTATTCGAGGTGCGCTTCAAAATCATACTTGGTCATGAACTCATAGCAGAGCATCTGCGACCACATCGCGGTATGGACGTCCTGACCCTGCTTGCAGATGATCATCTTCGCCATCGCCGCCTTGTTCGCCATCATATAGCCGACGCGGATTCCGGGCGCGAGCACCTTGCTGAACGAGCCGGAATAGATAACGATGCCGTCGGTGTCAAAGCTCTTGATCGCGGGGACGTTCTCGCCGTAGTATCTGAGGTCGCCGTAGGGGTTGTCCTCGATGATCAGGCAGTTATGCGCCTTCGCGAGCTCATACAGACGCTTTTTCTTCTCAAGCGACATGGTCACGCCCGAGGGATTCTGGAAGTTGGTAATGGTATAGATGAGCTTTGCGCGCGGATTTTCATCGAGGGTCTTTTCGAGCGCCTCCATGTTCATGCCGTCGGGATCGACCGGAACGCCGACCAGCTCGGTGTTGTAGCTGCGGAAGGTGTTCAGCGCGCCGACAAAGCTGGGCGCCTCGCATACCAGCACATCGCCCTCGTTGAGGAAGGTCTTGGCGGCGAGGTCCATGACCTGCTGCGCGCCCGATACGATGATCAGCTCATCGTCCTCGGTACCGATATCGTGCTTGTCCTTCAGATAAGCTTTGAGCGTATCACGCAGAGGGGTGTAGCCCTCGCTGACGCCGTACTGTAATACGCCGATCGGGTTCTCGCGGAGCAGTCGCTCGGAGATCTCGCGGATCGCCTCGACCGGAAACGCGTCGGGCGCGGGGTTGCCCGCCGAGAGAGAGATCACATCCGGATCGGACGCGCTCTTCAAGATCTCACGGATCGCGTTCGGCTTGAGCGCCAGAACCTTGTCGGAAAAAGAATAATTCATCAAATCACGCTTTCTGTTTGAAAATTCAACTGTTCTTTATCATAACACATCTTTTTCGAGAGTGCAAGAAGTAAGGAAAAATCCCTCGGTTTTGCGGGAGAATGACCGCCGAATGAACGGATATCGGTCAAATTTATGGGTAAAAATGAAAAAAATCGGCAATTCATGCTTGTTTTTTCTCAAAAAATGCAGATTTTTTATTGTATCAAAACGGTTTTTGTAGTATAATAATGAAGGTTATATGGATTTGTACCGATCAACAAACGATCAAATGACAAAATCCTTTCCACAGGAGGAACGTATGAATCAACCCACCAAACCAACACATACAGAGAATAAACGCGGCGGGTTCTCACTCAGGCGCGTGATCACGGCAATACTGTGCGTGAGTATGGCGGCTGTCTTGATGCTGACCTGCACCCAATGTGTGAAGCCCGCGTCCAATGACGTCAAGGCGACCGAAGCGGCGACAGAGGCGGAGACGACTGCGCCGGAGCCTACTAAACCGCAGGCCGATCTGACCTTTGACACACCCAACATCCCCGACGACGGCTCCAGCGGATATACCTCCGCATCCGATCAGGGCTTGTACATCTACAAGAACGCGGCGTATGAGCTTTGCGGCGCGAGCGATGAAGCGGGCAAGGACTATGCCGCCGCGATCTCGGAGTTCAAGAAATCCGCTCCCGACTTTACGGTCTACAACATGGTCGTACCGACCCACACGGAATTCGGTATTCCCCAGCGTCTGGCGAGTGAGATCTACACCCAGTCGCAGTCGCAGAACATCAAGACCATCTACAGCAGCTACACGGCGGACGTCAAGCCCATCAACTGCTACAACGCGCTGTGCAGGCACAAGGACGAATATGTCTACTTCAATACCGACCACCACTGGACGGGTCTGGGCGCGTACTACGCGTATCAGGCGTTTTGTGAACAGACGGGTCAACAGGCGCTCGCGCTGACCGACTGCACCGAACAGACCATCGAGGGCTTTGAGGGCTCTTTCTACAGCGCCGACGCGTCACTGACGCCGGACTCCGTCCACTACTGGAAGTTCCCGTATCAGACGCACGCGAAGCGTCAGGAGGAACCCGGCGCGGAAATGTATGACACCGACGTTTACTATGAAGGCGCTGCGGGCAGCGGCGCGTACATCACCTTTATCTACGGTGATTCGTCCTTGTTCATCGAATACAACGACACCAACAAGAACGGTAAGAAGATTGCGGTCGTCAAGGAAAGCTACGGCAACGCCTTTGTCCCGTATCTGACCAACAACTATGAGGAAGTTCATATCATCGACTTCCGCTACTTTACACAGAATATCAAGGAATATATGCAGGAGAACGGTATCACCGAGATACTCTTCCTGAACAACACCATGTCGGCAAACGCCGCGATGCAGGTGGACAGGATCCGGGAACTGATTTAAGGCAATACCGCATCATTCCGGTGTGCGGATTGCGTAGTCAGATTTTTCGTCAGAGTGTACAAATAATCCGCGTGCATACTTGTCGTATGGACAAGGATTTTTGGGCAATCCGGCGGAATAATAAGCAAGCAAGGTGTGCGCCGCGAATTGTGCGGTATTGCCTTAAAAACACATCAACATAAAAAGGGGGGTGACGGAAATGATAGCGAAAAAGGTCAGGGTCAATGTCTACGGTATGTTGGCGGAAAACCTGTACTCGGGTTACGCGAGTACGGATACCGTCAAGAACCGCAGTGCCTATATCATCACCAAGAAACCCCTGCGCGACTTTATGTTCGGTGTGGTTATTGCCGTCGCAGAATTCAAAGGCGCGGGAGAAAAGCTGATCGTCGCGCCCGAGGGCGAGATCTACTATGAACCCGTCATCCGTGAAAGGCTCTCTAAGCTGCACAACACCCAGCTGCTGAGCATCAGCTGTCTGTATGAAAAGAGCTGCGGCGCGATCGTCATCCACAAAAAGGGCGACCGCTGCAAGATCCTTTTGGTACGCAACCACAACGGCAGGAACTACAGCTTTCCCAAGGGTCACGTCGAGATGGGCGAGACCGAGGAAGAGACCGCGATCCGTGAGGTCAAGGAAGAAACCGGACTCGATATCACCATCATCCCGTCGTTCCGCGAGGTGGCGGACTACTGCCCCTTCGGCAAGATCCGCAAGCGCGTGGTATTCTTCATGGCACAGACCATGAGCGACGCGGTACATATCCAGGAAGAAGAGATCGACTCCTACATCTGGGTCGATCTGGAAGAAGCACATCACCGCTGCACCTATGACAATGATCTGCGCGTCATCCGCAAAGCGCGTGAGAACATTGACAAGCTGAAATGATTGACGAATTTCTCGAAAGCGGCGCCCAAGGAGCCGCTGCCGAAACCCAATAAACAAGCCGCACGGTCATGCTGATATCACCAATCAACATGCCGTGCGGTTTGTTATCTCAGGAGAAGCCTTATGAAACGAAACATCATCAAATCATTATTATGCCTTATCCTCGCTATTATCCTCTGTTCGGCGGGAGTTGTCCCCTTTGCCGCGGCGCAGGAGGATATCACCGTACAGCCGATCGACATCAATAATCCCGACTTCATCCGAGGGATGGATATCTCGTCGGTGATCGCGCTGGAAAAATCGGGTGTGATCTTCCGCAATGAGAACGGCATGAGAGAGGACATCTTCAAGCTCCTCGCCGACAACGGCGTCAACTACATCCGCGTGCGCGTATGGAACGACCCCTACGCCGCGGACGGCAGAGGCTACGGCGGCGGCAACAACGACGTTGACACCGCCGCGCGGATCGGCAAGCGCGCGGCTGCATACGGCTTGAAGCTACTGGTGGATCTCCATTACTCCGATTTTTGGGCGGATCCGGGCAAGCAGAAAGCACCCAAGGCGTGGAGCGGCATGAGCGTCGACGAAAAATGCGCCGCGCTGTATGACTACACCGCCGCGTCTCTCAAAACCATCCGTGACGCGGGCGCACAGATCGGCATGGTGCAGATCGGCAACGAGACCACTCAGGGGATCGCGGGTGAAAACAGCTGGCAAAACATGGCAAAACTGTATAACGCCGGCAGTCGGGCGGTGCGGGACTTCTCGGACGATATCTTGGTCGCGATCCACTACACCAATCCCGAAAACAGTTATATCAAAACGCTGGCGGACTTCCTGCACGACTACCAAGTCGACTACGATGTGTTCGCCACCTCGTACTATCCGTGCTGGCACGGCAGTCTGAGCAACCTGACCGAGGTGCTCGACTATGCCGCGCAAAATTATCATAAGCTCGTGATGGTCGCCGAGACCTCGTACCCCTACACGCTGGCGGACAGTGACGGTCACGACAACACCATAACCGACGGAAAAAATGACACGGGCGAAAACATGCTGTGGGAATTCACACCGCAGGGTCAGGCTGACGAGGTACGCGCCGTGATGAACGCGGTCAACGAGGTCAAGAACGGCCGCGGACTGGGTATGTTCTACTGGGAAGGGGCGTGGATCAGCGTCTGCGACACAACGGGACTGTCGGGCGACAGCTACAACGAACGGCT
>CACWXE010000031.1 GCA_902764715.1 uncultured Ruminococcus sp.
GCTTTGCGGCGATAGTTCTGCTAAGGATACTTGCCGCGCGATTTAGGTGGAATCTGCCGAGAGTCGGTAAGTCAAGCCGAAACAGAAAGCGCTCATCAAAGGATATCGGGATTGATGACGGCGATATTCAGGATGATGAATAGATCGGCGCCGGGCATATCGTCCTCAAAAAATATGGAAAGATCGGACTGGATATGAAAGCTCTGCGCTGTATCGGCAATCTGAAAGAGATCGAAAATCAGTATCACTGGATGTAACGGATCAATTAAAACTGTCGTGTATTAGCGCGGCAGTTTTTTTGTTGAAAACAAAGCGAAAATACCAAATGAAATCATCTTTATTTTTCCTATTTGGAATTAAACTAACGATTTTTGAACACTTTGTATGCTATAATACGACTGTCCGAAAGCAGACCAAATAATGAATCAGGAGTGAAAAAGATCTTAGAGTGCTGACTTATTTGTTATATAACACCAAATAGGTATTATCAAATTGGCGAGTTTGCACGATAAGATTCTTCGCAAAAGTTCAGAATGACACGACTTAGGGCTGCGGTTCATTTCTTAGTGCGACAGCCTCTCTTTATGTTATTCTGCGATCGGTGAAATCGCAAACTTCACAAGCCATCCGTTTTTCTGTATAACATAGTCAAAAGCAGAAGATACAGAAAGGATGAGACTTATGGCAAAGAGAAAAAGAGGCTACTCGCTGTACTTCAACAAACAGCGCAATCGGTATGTCGGACAGCTCAAGTGTGAGGTATTCGGCGAGGAGAAGCGCAAAAGCTTTTACGGCAGGACCAAGGGTGAAGTCAACGAGAAAATCAGTGACTTCAAACGCCGCCTGAAAGCGGGCGAGTTCAAGGCTGTCGAAGAGGAGGATCCGTCAGAGACGATCACCCTGCATGAGTTGGCAGAGAAAATCATTGAGGATCAGCATGATCTGAACGAGATCTCCGATTCAACCTACGACCGCAAATGCGAAACGCTGAAAAAGCTCGCGCCCATCGGCAACATAAGGATCAAGGATATCACCGAGGATACGGTCAAAAAGTTTCTGATCACCCAGATGGGTTACTCACAGTCCATCATCAACAAGGTTTATCAGATGCTGAAAGGAACGCTTGACGAGGCTGTCCGAAAGAAGTATATCACCGAGCATCCGATGATCAGCATCAAGAAACCCAAAACCAAACAGGAGAAGGTAAAGGTTCGCGCATTGACGCTCGCTGAGCAGGACGAACTGCTCGACATCCTGAAAACGAAGAAGGTCCTCTACGGCGATCAAATGCTGTTGTCAATGTTCACCGGTATGCGGATGGGTGAGGTCAACGCGCTGGATATCAGGGACATCGACTTCAAGCACGGCGTGATCACCGTGAACAAAACTGTGTCGCTCAATACCTTCAAGGTGGAATACATCCGAAAACGGACAAAGACTGCCGCAGGTATGCGCCGACTGAGAGTAAACGACGAGGTGCTTGCCTTTCTTCGGAAGGTGATCGGAGATCGAACGGAGGGGCGCGTGTTCTCGACCAAGCAGGGCGGGATCGTCAGCACCAACAAGGTGAATTGCAGTTTTTCACGGCTGATAAAAGGATATGATGTGATCGATCCGTATGTCGACGGAAAGGTGGATCTCCACAGTCTCAGGCATACCTACGCGACGCGCTGTATCGAGGGCGGTATGCCGCCGCAGGTGCTGAAGCGGATCCTCGGTCATACGGATATCACGGTGACGATGAACACCTACTGCGATACCTTCGACCCCTACGCGGATGAGCATATCATCAAAGCCGACTGCTATATGAAGGACAAGAATCTTTCCATTATGGGGTAGAATACGTCAGTCATGAAAAGCCATCGGGCAGTAACAGAGCATAAGAACAGGCTGTACTCTCACACGAGGGTACAGCCTGGCGTATTTATCTAACTTTTTACTTTAACCGATATACTCTGTTCCGGTTGGCGCCTTCGGCGATGATGATACCATCCTGTATCAGTTCACTGAGGTAATCCCTCGTCCTGGACGGCTGTAACCCGATCGCAGCGGCAACCTGAGAAGCTTTGACGGTTCCGTTGTCTTTGATAAAGGCGATAATTGCTTGACGGTTCCGTACATTTATCGCCGATTTTTTATCGCCGATTTTTTCTTTATCGCCGATTTTTTCAGGTGGCTGCATTTCGGTGTCAATCAGCAAATACCGATTTTTAAGTTCATGATGTTCTCCTAGCAGCAGATTCCGGAAGAAGTGTTCCAGATAGCTTTTATCCTCGACAATCCCCTTTTGGATATCGGAGTAGTTCGCACGAACAAGGGCGTTTCGAAAATACCATGAGTTCTCAGCAAACAGCGTATTGCTCACCTCAAAGCCCAGCGAGCGGAGATATTTGATGCCGAACACCGCCGTTGATCTGGTGTTGCCTTCGCCGAAGGGATGGATCTGCCACAGGTTCGAAATAAACTCCGTGATATGGCGGATGCTCTTGTCGATTCCGAGACCGCTGTAATCAAAGTGTCTCTCTGCATCAAAATCATAGTTCAGCGTATCGCGGATCATGTCGGAACCGGCATAAACCACCGACTTGCCTTTGAGCACCCACTCTTTTTTTGAGATGTTGTAATCGCGGATCTTTCCGGCGAATTTGTAGATACCCTCAAAGAGTCTGCGGTGAATCGCGATGAACTGTTCAGGCGAGAAAACAAAGGCGTCTTCCGAGAGAATCTGAGCAATGCGGGCGGATACCTTATCTGCTTCTTCGGTACGGTTCTCCGCGTCAATGCGCGCGGTTTTGCTCTCGTAGTAGCTGTGGATCAGCTCGTTCGCTTCTTTCAGCGTGATATCTCCGTCGATGTTCTTTTTCGCGGTCTCGATCAGGTATTCGGATGGCTTTAAGCCGTCCACATCCTGCAGACCGATCGCCGTCTGCCAGATATAGCCTTTCTGCTGTTTTTCAGGCTCGCTCTGTCGGATATATTCATCAAAATCAAAGTTGACAGTATCGCTCATTCTCTCACCACCTTACTATAGTATTATACCATAGACCGGGGCAAATAACAACCGTATTCTTTTCAGGGGAAAGGCTCTTTGAAAAAATTATTTCAGTGCAAAAAATCGCCATCGGAGACCTTAAATGACTCCTGTCAGGGTGACCAAACAAAGTCCTTTATCCTGTACCGTTTGAACATTAGTTTGAGCATTTTTTACGTTCCGAGCCCGCGAGACCGCATGGGGACCGGGATTTGTACTTTCACTCGGACCACGATTCACCGAAACATGACCGTATAAAAGCGGTCATGTTTTTTTGATTCACCGAAGATCGCTGAGCAACTCACAACGAAGCTTAAAAAAACGCTGACGGCACAGTGTGCGGTCAGCGTTTATCTTTATGGCTTATCATGAGTTATAAAAAATGCGGTTATCATGACGGTTCGTCACTTCGCTTTGCTCTTCATCATCCGCCCGATACATCAATTACGGGAGGCAGATCACCTGCGGCTTCGGGGTGAGGTCCGCTTCTTCTTTTTCTTCAGCGCGCGCTTGCGCTTATACATCTGCTGATCGGCGCGTTCAAAGACGGCGAGATAGTGCGTATCGGCGCCGCTCTCATACTCGGCGAGACCCGAGGAGATCACGACCTTATCGGCGGCATGAAGGTTGCTGTTTATCTGCGCTTCAAAGGCAGCGAGACGCTCCCTGCGGCTCTTATAGGGCTCGCCCTGCAGGATCACGACGAATTCGTCGCCGCCGATGCGGTAGACGGGACAGCTGTCAAAGAACTCACAGATCAGCATCGAGGCGTTATAGATATAGACGTCGCCGACGTCGTGTCCTTTGGTGTCGTTGATGATCTTGAGGTCGTTGACGTCGAACACGATCACGCCGAAATCATCGGCTTTGCCGCCGCGGATCCCGGCGTCGAGCGTGTCGATCTCTTCCAGATACGCCTGCTTGCTGCCGACGCCGGTCATCGGATCGGTATAGATCTTGCGCCGCGCGTCACCGAGCTCAAGGCTTTGCTGTTGGGTGCGATCCAGCATTTCCTTCAGATTCTTTCGATACTCGTCCTTTTCTTCCTCTACAACAAAGGAATGGAGCAAACAGCTGCTCAGCAGATAGCCGATGGAATACAGCGGCAGCATCGGATAATAGATCTGCAGGATAATCAGCGCCGCCATCAGGATACCGAACAGACCGACGGATCGGCGCAGTCGTTTTGTCGCGCTTTCGCTCGGCGACTTTGTCACGAAGGTGTAGATCGACGTGACGATGAACAGCACGACCTGCATCACCAGTGTTACATAGCGAGCCCTGCCGGCATGATAGACGGCGTTCTCGTCAAAATAGAACTTGATGGGTACAAAGAAGTTGATCGTAAGGATCACGAGCTCACTGACAAAGAGAGTGACTCCCACCGCAGTGAGGACGCGCCTGAACACGCTGTGATTGTCGCCCTCCATATAGGCGGCGACATACCGCGTCCACAGCAGAAAGCCCGCCATCATGGTGATGAAATAGATGACGGTGATCGCATAGAGCGGCACGACCATCTTGAGATCGTTAAAAAAGCCCCACAGCACATCCGCCGCGCAGAAGAACAGCATACCGAGAATATAATCACGGTATTCCCTGTAGGCGGGGACATCGGTATAATCGTTATAATGCCACAGCATATCCCGGTTGATAATCAGATGCACCATGATCGCGATGATTCCGATAATCGAATATGACATGAGTTACCCCCGAGCGCCGCTTTGCGCCTCAGCATCGGTTAATTCTTTCTTTTCTCTCAGACCGAGAATGATATGATCCCGGTCGTGTTTGATCCGCACCGCCTTGAGGTTGACGGGCTTCATCTTACCGAACACCTTAGCCCGGAAGAACAGGACGAACGAGCCCATCTCCTCAATCGAGCGCAGGACGTTCTCCTTTGTCAGCGCGTTGAGAAGCGACGGCAGATCCTCCGGCGCCACCCTTTCGCGCGCTGTATTGCGCAGGGATGTGAAGAAGTCGTCGCCGAAGCGCTCCGCCTCCGGCTCGTCAAGATCGACGCTTCCCCTATATTCTACATAATGTCCCGTGCGGACGTTGGCATAGTACAGAGTGAGGTAGTCAGAGGTCAGCGCCCTGGCGAGGTGGGTGAAGGAAACGGGGCTGTTATCGGAGTGGGTGATCGTCAGCACCGCGATCGCGACCGCGTTGGCGCCGGTGACGGGATTATGGGCGATGTTTTTCAGAAAGATCTGCATCACGGTGCCGTCGGAAAGCCGATCTTCCAAAAGCATCTTGCTGCCCTTGTTCGCACATTCGTGAATCGCGTACAAAAAGTCCTGACTTGTGATACCGTCGCCCTTCTTGAAGCTCACGTGCCGACCGATCGGGAAATGACCGAGCAGTTTCGTTACCAGCGAGCGGTAGGTGGAGTTGCATCGCACCAGCATGAAGTGCTCGTCAGTCGACTCGACGATCGCCATCGGGATCGTGTTGAAATAATGCTCAAACACTTCTTCATCATCGTTGGAGAGGATCGCGAGATCATACAGGTTGATCTTTCCGATCGCCGCGTAATAGTCGGTTTCCTCGGGATTCTCGAAGCCGATCTGGGTACCGGAACGGTAGCGCTCGAGGATAGCTTCCATCGGGATCGGACGACAGAAATAGTAGCCCTGCATCATCGTGCAGCCGACCTCCTGCAGGAACGATACTTGTTCCTCGGTCTCGACGCCCTCACAGATCGTGTCTATGCCCAGCGAGATCGCCATGCGGATCAGCTCGGTCAGCAGGATACGGCTTTTATCGCTGTCGGCAAACTGCTTCATAAAATACATATCAAATTTGATCAAGTCAAAATGGATGCTCTGCAGTGTATCGAGAGCGGAGTAGCCGTTGCCGAAATCGTCCATCCAAACATGAAAGCCCAGCTCGCGGAAGCGGATGATCTGTGACTTCATATAGTCGAAGTCCTTGCCGATCGTACTCTCCGTCACCTCGATATTCAACAGACTGCGGCTGACGCCGGCAGCGTCGACGCGGCGGCGGATCTCTTCGACGATATCACAGGCGTCAAAATCCGAGCGTGAAAGGTTGATGGAGGTCGGTACGACATAGAGCCCCTCCTGCTCCTGTATCCTGATCTTCTTGAGCACCTGATCGAGAACATAGAGATCCAGCTTGTAGATCAGCTTGGCTTCCTCCAGAACGGGGATGAACTCGCTCGGAGGGATCAGTCCTCTGGAGGGGTCGATCCAGCGCGCCAGCGCTTCTTCATCGCTGACACGGCGATTCGCGGCGCGGATGATGGGCTGGTAGTAGACCTGGATCCACTCTTCTTCGAGCGCGCGGTTCAGGTTATCGATATAATAATGCCGCTTCTCCGCTTGAGACAGCATGGATCTGTCAAAATAACGGAAGTCTGAGATACGGATGTTCTTCAGCATATCGCAGGCGAATTTCGCGCGGTCACACTCGGCGCTGACGCCGAGGATGCCGTAGATCTCGGGATAGATGCCGACGCGCACGGGCAGAGAAGCCCCGGTTTTATCCGCTCTGAACTCGTCGAAGATATGCGTGAGGGTCTCTTCGAGCTGATCTGTCGTGGTGAAGACACAGAAGTGATCGGAGCCGAAGCGGCTGCAGTTCTCTTGTCCGAACTGTCGCTCGAGGATCCCCGAGAACCGTCGGAGCAGATGATCGCCCTCCGCAAAGCCGAAGCGGCGGTTATAATGCTTCATACCGCATAGGTTGATATACAGGATCGCCGTGTCGCCGTTGCCGCCTCTGTGGTCACGCCGCCATTGGTTGATGAGATCAATGAAATGGGACATCGTGGGCAGTCCGGTCAGCACATCATAGTTGTTGCTGCCCGGCGCGCTCTTCTCATGCATCGCGTGACGGATATCAAAATCCACCGCAAGCAGACTGTCGTGAGATTGGGAGGAATAAGGTCCCTCGTCCGTGTACCAGATATACGCGAGCCGTGTGCCGTCCTCGGTATAGACGTGTTCACCGATCGCGTGCAGGATCCGGTAGTCGTCGCTGTTCAGGGAGCGCGTGCGATAGACGACGTTGTACCTGCCGCCGAGGGTCGCGAACTGCACCGCGGCGTCCGCGATACGTGACTTGTCGTCGGGATGGGTATCCTCATACATATTGTTGTCCATCGCGAATATCGTTTTTTCTCTGTTCTCATAGCCAAGCAGCTCGATGAAGCCGTCGGACACTAATACTGTCACGACGCGTTTATTCAAAAACTGATAGATTGCGAGAGGGACACGCAACTTTTCCAATGCCGTTCGTTCGGCGTCACTAAATTGATACCTTTTCATAATACGCACTCCGAGTGTAAATTTCGGGTATATTGCACTATTTTAATAATACAAAGCCACGGGTCTGTTGTCAATAATAAACAGCGATTCTTTTTGAATAAAACCGATTTTTCACCTTTATTTTCGGGATGTCTTCCGCACTGTCCCGGCTTCCTGAGCACGAAAGGATCAAAACCACCGTTCAACGGGTGGTTTCAACTTGTCGAAAAAGCACATTAGTCAGGAACAGTACGTCTATCACCCTCCCTCTGACGAGGGAGGTGGGCTCGCTTGCGAGCTCTGAGGGAGAGATAACGATGCGTAATAATGATTCTCCGACTTTTGACTCAAGCCGCATTACCGGTATCATTACTCACGGTATTGAGTCATGCGTTTGCATGCTATTATACAGTTGCGTTATCTCTCCCCCGCAGGTTAAGTAATACTCTCAAACACATAATCATCTTGCTGCCCCCTCGTCAGGGGGGGCATGAAAAGACACGTGCCCCCGTAACACGCGTGTCCGTCAGAGGGGGCTGGAAAAGATGCAGCGCCCCCGTGACACACGTGTCCGTCAGAGGGACGGAAAGGTATTTCTACATACTAAAAGCTCCCCTTACGAGAAGGGGAGCCAATAGGTTTGTTTTGTTGAGATAATCAAGGCTTTGTGAACCTTACAAAACTCAATGAGACATTACTTGAGGTAAGTCTGACCGTCGGAGGGGCCGATCGCGCCGTGAACGGTAGAACTGCTGTTCTCCAGAACATATACGCGCATGTTACCCTTACCGGTGGATTCTACGCTCAGCGTGCCGTTGCTAACGGTCTTCTTAGCGCCGGTAACAGCGTCTACATAAGTGCCGTTGGGGATGTTATTGAAGGTAGCGCCGTCGGTGACGGATACACAGGCGAGAGAGTCAACGTTCTTGCCGTTGTAGTCGCCGGTGTAGCGTCTGATATAAGACATACCGCCGCCGCTGACATAGTTGCTGTTAGTGGTGTACTGACCCATCTGCAAAGCGGGTACAGCACGACGGATCGCGTTGAGCTTCTGCAGATGCTTACACAGCGTGCTGTTCAGGGTCGTTGCCATCGTACCGGTCGCGTTGCTGTACTGCGAGAAGTCGGTGGTATTGACAGAGCCTTCGAGATAATCACCGAAGTACGCACGGCCGGAGTTTGCCAGAGCGATGTTGGGACCTTCGTCGATACGGCAACCCTTCTGGAACTCTACCTCACCGCCGTAATACAGACACGGAATACCGCGGAAGGTGAACATCAGGTCGAGGTTCTCAGCCCATGTCTGGGTACCGCCGGTAAAGCGCTGCATCTGGTTCTGGTCGGGAGCATAGTCGTGAGATTCAACATAGGTGACATTCCATGTAGCGTCGTTGTTGTACTGATCCTGATCGAGTGCCGCGCCAAACGCGCCGGAAGCGGAATCGAACTGCCAGTGCATGGTAAAGTCGATAACGCCCATGCCGGAGCTCTGGGAATAGTCGGGAGTACGGTAGCTGATGCCGTTGAGGAATGCGTTCTGAGATGTCGGCTGACCGGTGGTGCTGACGTGGTTCTCACTGTAGGTGATGGCGTTCTGGATATTGTTCTTGATAGTAGCGGCGTCAGTGTTGTCGGAAAGCTTCGCGAGATCGGTCGCATTATCGTCCCAAGTATAGAACTGGACGGATTCAGCGGCGTTGCCACGATACCATGTCTGGCTGTAGCGGCAGCATACCTCACCGAACATATAGAAGTTGTTGTTGCCTGCCGCCTTCGCCGCGGCGTTGATCTGATCGTTATACCACTTGTTCAACGAGAGTCTGGGGATGTGACGGACGGTGTCGACACGGAAAGCGTCAACGCCCATGTCGATGTAGTTCGCGTACGCGTCTACGGTGTAGTCCGCGACCGCCTTGTTCTCGGTGTTCAGGTCAACGCAGTCGCCCGCGATCTGACAGAACTTACAGGTCCAGTCATCCCAGTTCAGGCTGGCGAAATAACCGTTGTGGTAGTAGTTATTGGGGTTAGCTACCTTATCGTACGATACCATATCGGTAAAGCCCTGGGTCTGCTTCATCAGCTGCAAACGGGAGTCATACTGCTGCTGGGGCTTGAGGTTGTAATACTCCTCGGGAGTGCTGACATTGCAGTAATCGAGCAGTTCCTTGGACGGAACCATACAAGCTTCGATATCGGCAAGATCAGCGTCATAGTTCTTGGTGAAGAGAGGAGCGAGGTGAGCCTCACCGAAGTTAGAGGTGTGGTTCCATACAACGTCCTGTACGATCTTCATACCCTTTTCATGGGCGGCGGCAATCAGATCCTCATAGGTAAAGTCGTCGCTCTCATAACGCGGGTCTACCTTAGAGAAATCGAGCGCATGATAGCCGTGATAGTCATAGCCGGACGCGTTCTCGACAACAGGGGTGATCCAAACTGCGGAGAATCCGAGCGCCTTGATATAGTCGAGCTTGTCGGCAAGACCCTTGAAGTCGCCGCGCCATGCGGGGTCTGAATCGGGGTTGTTCGCCTGTTTGTCATCCCAGCAGTGAACGTTGTTGCCGGTATCGCCGTCATAGAAGCGGGTGGTAATGACGAAGTAGATGGTATCCTGACGCATATCGACAGCAGTGTAATCATCCGCCTCATACGGATTCTTCTTGCTGAAACGTCCGTTTCTGTACCACCACTCACCGGTCGTACGGGTGAGCTCCTTGCTGATCTGGCCGGATAAACCAGTGGTGCCGTCGGTCAGCAGGAAGTTGATTTTAGAAGTGTTAGCGAAAGTGTAGGTGTACCATGTGCCGCCGACCGGCATCGTATCTCTGGACATCTTAACGCCCGGATAAGCGCATTCCTTGTTGGTCGGGAGTGCGTTCCAGTAGTAGATGTAGGGAACCTTGTCGGAGCTGTCCACATGGATAATGATGCTGTCGGCGCCGGTATCCGCGATATCGGTATCCGCCGCAACATCGGCGATCTCCTCATCTGCCGCCTGTGCAGAGATAACAGCAGCGGAGACGATCAGCGCAAGGCACATCAGCAGTGCCAGAACACGTGAAAATATCTTCATAATCTGTTACCTCCTTTTAAGATTGTACGGGAAATTTGTCGATGATTCCCGCTTTGAAACGCTGGATCAGAGTCGCGTCGAGGATCGTAACGCTGCCATCGCCGTCGACGTCCGCGTTCAGCTCGTTGAGCGGCTTCGGCAGAGAGATGCCCGCCACAAAACGCTGGATGAAGGTAGCGTCGAGAATGGTGACATCTCCGTCGCCGTCAGCATCACCATACACGGCAACAGGTGCGGGAGCATCTGTGGAAGGCTGAGTCGGAGCAGGAGGCGCCTGCGTCGGAGCAGGAGGCGCCTGCGTCGGAGCGGGAGGCGCTTCGGTCGGATCCGGAGATGCCTGCGTGGGCTGGACCGGAGGCTGTGTCTCGGGCGGTGTTGTCGGTGTAACAGAGCCTACGCTGTTGAAGAGATACGAGCGCTCGATGGTCTTGTTATCGGAGCCCTGTACGTTGAGCGTCAGGGTGTGCAGTCCGAGAGCCGTCGGCGTGAAGGCGTAGCTCGTGTTGCGTGTGTAATACGGAACATTCGCGATATCGCCGGACGGATTCTTGATGGTGTACTTATAGAAAAGCAGGTTGGTGCCGGTTTTACCGCCACCTGCCGCTACATTGATCTGAACATTCGAATTGTTCTGGATGTCACCGCCGTTCGGGGTAACGGTCTTGATGTAGGGAGCAACAACAGAGCTGCCGTCCTCGATGACATAGTTCTTGGTACGCTGATTGAGGTTGCCCTTCGCGTCCTTAAAGTCATAGGTCAGGGTATAGGTACCCGCATTCTGCGGCGTCCAGAGCACCTTATTAGCGGTGCTGAAATCGGACAGGACAGTCGTGCTGCCGTCCTTGGTGACAGAGAACTTGTAGTAGACCGTTCCCTCGCCTTCCGCTTCTGCCGAAAGGGTGATGCCCGTACCGTCGTACTGGGGAGCCGCAAGATCGGTCGCAAAGGACGATATCTGCAACGGCGAGGTGTCATAGATGCTCCACTCGTTGGTCTTATTGTTCCAGATGTAGCCGTCGCCGGGGTAGGCGAGATCGGATGTCTGGGAAGCGCCGTTGTTGCTGAAGATGATGTTCTTGTAGCTCTTTTGCAGCTCATAGCGCCAGATGTTGCCGCCGATGTTAGTCATTGCGGCGCCCGGCCAAGCCTTGTTGTTGTCGCTCGTACTGTTCCACAGATAAGCGGTAACCGATGACCAGCCCGCTTCATTTTCACAGTAGACATAGGTCTTTCCGTCACTGCCGCCCGACTGTGTCGGCTGAGGAGCAGTGGTCGGATTGGTACCGCCGCCCTGAGTGGGCGAGGGTGTGGTGGGTTTGGGAGCCGTAGTGGGCGCCTGGGTGGGATTATCACTGCCCGCTTTTACCGCGGTGAGACCCGCTGTTTCGGAAGTGAAGCTGATGCGGATGGTATCGCCGCTCGGGTTCCACAGATGGATACAGTTGAAGCCGTGGTAGTTGCCCGCGGACAGGTAGTAAGAACCTGCGCTGGCGATCGTTTGCACTGCGGGCGTCTTGACTGCCGAGTTTGCGGAGTCCGAGATCTTCGAAACAACAAAGCAGTAGTCGCCG
>CACWXE010000032.1:0-11796 GCA_902764715.1 uncultured Ruminococcus sp.
GCGGGATGGCCGGTGCATACGAGCGTGGAGAACAGCCGCGAGATCATCAGAACCGTGCTGTCCGTTCCCGAGACTTACGCCGTTTGCCTCAAAGAAGATAACAAAGCGATCGGCTCTGTCGGGCTGAAAATCGGCAAGAAGAGCATTCTCGATCTGCCGGATGCTGAGGGTGAGATCGGTTACTGGATCGGGGTGCCGTTCTGGGGACAGGGCTTGATCCCCGAAGCGGTAAGAGAGATCATCCGTCACGCCTTTGAAGACCTGGGCTTTGAAACACTTTGGTGCGGTTATTTTGACGGCAACGAAAAGTCCAGGCGCGCGCAGGAAAAATGCGGCTTCACCTATCACCACACCGACAAGGATGTATACTTGACGCTGACTGACGACATCCGCACGGCTCACGTTACACGGCTGACGAGAGAAGAATGGAAAAAGGCATAAATGATGAATCAAAAACGCTTTCTCAACGGAAAAACAAAGGTATTCAATGTCACCTACGATGACGGCGTTCTGCAGGACGTCAGATTTGTCGCGCTTCTCAACAAGTACAATTTGAAAGGGACGTTCAATCTCAATTCCGGTTTGATGGAGAGCGAGTTCGAGTGGACGCACGAGAGCGGCAGGGTTATCAAGCGCCTTTCAAAAGAGAAGGCTGTGCCGCTGTATCAGGGGCATGAGATCGCCTGCCATACGCTCACGCATCCGTATATGCACGACCTATCGGAATCAGAGATCCTGCATGAGCTGCAGGAGGATAAGGCGAACTTGGAGAAACTGTTTGGCAGAGAGGTCAAAGGCTTTGCCGTGCCGTTCGATTATTACAGCGAGCGGATCGAAAACTGCGTCAGGCAGTGCGGATTCTCCTATGCGCGCATCTCGCAAGAGAGCCGCTCCTTTGCGCCGCAAACAGATTATTTCAACTGGAAAGCGACCGTGTTCCATACAGACCCGGAGCTTGAACAGCTCACACGGCAGTTTATCGAGAGCGACGAGGAGTTAGCGATCTTTCAGATCGTCGGTCACTCCTACGACCTCGATGTGGAGAAACTGTGGGACAGGATAGAGAACGTCTTTCGCATGATCGCCGCTCATAAGGAAATCCTCCCGATGACCACCATCGAGATCGTGGAGCATTTGAGATCCCTCTCCGGTGACAATCAACAATAAATACAAGAGGTTAGCTATGAAAAATCAGTATGAAAAAGAAGTCCGTGAGCGCTGGGGCGATACCGGAGCTTACAAAGAGAGCGAGCGCCGTACGGCGGATTATGACTTGGCGGATTGGAGCGAGCTGTCCGCAGGGATGGACGCGATCATGGCAGGCTTTGCAGAGCAGAAAGGCAGCGGAGCCGCACCGGGTGATGAACCGGCTCGTTTGCAGGTCGAACAGCTCAAGCAGTTCATCACCGACAAAATGTATACCTGCACCGACGAGATCCTCTCGGGGCTCGGGCAACTGTATGTCGCCGACGAACGCTTCACGAAGAACATCGACAAGCACGGCGAAGGCACGGCTGAGTATGTCAGCGCGTGCATCAAGAGCTACTGCGGACAATAAATCACTTGACCATAAAGGAGAGTTGTCATGACAGATTTTGAAAACGCGGTGTGCGTGATGAAAGAACGGTTCGGCAGGGATTATCAGTTTGCTTTGTCGACGTGCGTGGATAATACTCCGTCCTCACGATTTGTCGATACCTACTTCGATGGGGAGAGCTTTTATATCGTTACCTATAGGCTGTCGCGTAAAGCGGCAGAGATCGCCGCGAATCCGAATGTATCCCTTTGCAGCCGGCAGATGAACGCATTCAGCGGAAAGGCGCACATCATCGGTCATCCTCTCGATCCCGAAAACGCACAGATCAGGAGCGAGCTGATAAAGGTCTTTGAACCGTGGTATTTCAAGCATAATAATGAAGCCGACGAGAATATGTGCTATATCAGGATCGACCCGACCGCAGGCTTTTTCCATCAAGACGGCACAGGCTATCAGATCAACTTCACCGAAAAAACAGTCAGAGCATTTCCTTTCACTTTTGATACGCTGCTGACTGAGGAGTAAAAATAATAACGCAACGGAGGGCAACATGGATAGGGTAACAAAAGCAGTTGAATTATTCGGACAGGGATATATGTGTTCGCAGGCGGTATTCGCCGCGTTCTCGGAGGATTACGGCGTCACGGAAAAACAGGCTTTGCAGATCGGCGCCTGCTTCGGTTCGGGAATGAACAAAGGCGAAGTCTGCGGCGCCTGCACCGGCGCGCTGATGGCGCTCGGAATGCGGTACGGGCAGTTTGATCTAAGCGACGTTGAAAGCCGAGCTGCGCAAAAAGCAAAGGCAGTGAGATTCCTTGAAGAATTCAAAAAGAGAGAGGGCTCCTATATCTGCCGCGACATTCTGGGTTGTGATCTGTCCACCGATGAAGGAAGATCGTATGCGGTCAATAAAGGATTGTTTAAAAAGATATGTCCCAAAATGGTGAAAACTGCGGCAGAGATCACTTCCGAAATGCTCGGTTGTGAAGAAATACAGGGGTGATTAATTTGACGCTTGAAGAAAAAGGCGAAAAGATCATTCAGGATATAGAAAAAGAAACCGGCGTCAGCCCGGTCAGGATCTTTAAGAATATGGCAAAGAAGGACTACATCAGTATGCACGGTCCGGAGCATCATGTCCTCGACGGCGCGAGCCTTCTTGTCGCTTATCATAACGCGGGCATGGAGATCGATCTGGATAAAAGCCTTGATAAACTGTTGAAGGAAGGGCTGAGAATGCCGGGCGCTATGTGCGGCTTATGGGGCGTCTGCGGCGCGGTTACCTCGATCGGCGCGGCTTTGGCAATCATCGATGAAACGGGGCCTCTTTCCACCGACGGCACATGGGGCGAACATATGTCCTTTACCGCGAAAGCGATCGACGCATTAGGCAGCGTCAATGGACCCCGCTGCTGCAAGCGTGACGCGATGCTGGCGTTCAAATACGGCGTCGAATATGTCAACGATCATTACGCCGCCGGTCTCGAGTATGAAGAACAGCAGTGCGAGTTTTCCGAGATGAACGCGCAGTGTATCGGACAGCGCTGTCCGTTCTTCGTCGGATAAGCCGATGTGCCTTGACAAAACGATGAAAGCGGATCTCGAATTGAGCGTGTGAAACAGGATCGTCAAAGGGTGGTAAAATGACTGTCAAGCTGTTTTTTCAAGCAATCGTAAAGTTTACGGCAGGTCTTATTCTGGTGGGGCTGCTGTTGTTCCTGCCCGCGGGGACGTTCGCATTCTGGCAGGCGTGGCTGTTGATCGGAATACTGTTTGTACCAATGCTGATCGCGGGATTTGTGATGATGTTTCGCAATCCCTCGCTGCTGAGAAAGCGCCTCAACGCAAAAGAAGAACAAAAAGAGCAGAAAGCGGTTGTTGCGTTAAGCGGGATCATGTTCCTTGCGGCGTTTGTCATCGCGGGGCTCAACTTCCGCTTCAAGTGGTTTGTTTTGCCGGATTGGACGGTAATCATCGGTACGGTCATCTTCCTGCTGGCTTATACCATGTACGCCGAGGTGCTCAGGGAGAACGCCTATCTTTCACGGACGATCGAGGTACAGGAGGATCAGAAGGTCATCGACACAGGCTTGTACGGGATCGTGCGTCATCCGATGTACTCCGCGACCCTGTTCCTGTTTATCTCAATGGGATTTGTACTTGCCTCGCCGATCTAGGCCGCGTTCCTGTTGTGTTATATCCCTATTATCGCGAAACGAATGAAAAACGAGGAAAAGATTCTTGAAGAAGGGCTTGAAGGATATACCGACTACAAAAAGAGAGTGAAATATAAGGTGATTCCGTTTGTTTGGTAAACGCAAAAAGCGCCAAATCGAAAATATAAGGGGCGAACAGAATGATGAATATATCCTTTGTGACTTTTGAATTGTTGTTCACCGCTGTTTGGCTGGCGGTCAGAATGGTCGTATGGATCCGCCAAAAGCGAATCATATGGAAACGTGAGGCCTTGCTGCTGTTGATGTATATCAACCTCGCGGTCATAATCCGTTTCTCGTTTTTTCCGAGGGACTTAGTGAACGGGCACATTCAGCCATTGGTTTTTGACACGAAAGCTGCCTTTCCTTTCCGCATCAATTTTGTTCCTTTTGTCAATTTGCTTCAATACGACAGCGTAAGAGATATGATCTGGAATATCGTCGGGAATACGGCGATGTTTATTCCGACCGGAATCATTTTGCCTGTCGTTTACAAAAGGCTGGATCATTTCGGCAAGGTGATCGCGGCGGGAGCGTTTATATCACTATATATCGAGCTTATCCAATTGCCCTTTGCGGACAGAGTTACGGATATTGACGATCTGATCCTGAACACACTCGGCGTGGCGATCGGTTATGGAATTTACTCATTGGTCAAAAAGATAAAAACATCAAAACGATAAATTTGAGGGGTTTTGTTTAACACTTTTGAGGTAATCATTCCCCAAAACAGAATATCTTTTGCTTTTGGGGAATGGAGTAAGAAAAGAGCGGCTCGCTGTGAGTCGCTCTTGCTTTTTGTATCACTCATACAGGAGGATATTGTCTTTTTCCTCAGCCAGCTGTTTCAGCTTTTCACTGTAGCCGTTGAAACTGAAGAATACGAAGTGATTGATCCTGTTCTGCTTTTTCCAATCGATCTTTTCGATCTTCTCCAGCAGATGATAGTATACGTCCACGTCCATCGGTTCATTGGTGAATTTGCACTCACCGAAGATCACGTTATCGGTGCTTTCATCCACGGCGACGATGTCGATCTCGGTATCGCTCCTGTCCCACCATCTGCCGATGCGCGTGGGTGTGAAGTCCCACTTGCCCCCGGCTACCAGCGCGGGCATATACTCCCGCCGACAGATATCCTCATAGACGAACGCGGCGTGATTGGCGACAAACCCCTGCTGTATCTTCTGCATGACGAAGTCGGTGTTATCCATCTCGATGTATGACCGATAGGGATAGATGAACCGGAACCAGAACCGAATGTAATTGTCCTTGATCTTGTATAAACCCATCTTGCTCTTTTCAGGCTTATCCTCGGTGGCGGGAACTTCGCGCTCGAGAATATCCAGATCGATCAGCGTTTTCAGATACTTCGGCAGATTGGTCTGCGCTACATTCAGCGCCGAGGCGATCTCGCTTTGCTTCTCTTTGCCCGAGGCGATGGTCTTGATAATGGAGAAGTAGCTGCCAACATCCTTCACTTCCTTTTCGAGCAGGAAGGAAGGCTCCTCGTAAAGATAACTCTCCTTCGACATCACGCACCGCTCAATAGCGGTATAGACGTCGGTGTACGGCTCAAAGGTCTCGATATACTTCGGTACGCCTCCGGTGACCGCGTAGCATTCGATAAGTTGTCTTTCGCTGATATCCGAGAAGAACTGCGGATAATACCGGAAGGCGATCTGCTTCATCTTGATCTGACCTGTCCGTCTGCCGTAGAGGGGACTGTCGTAGGACAGCGTCTGGGAGTACATCATGTTCACCAACGATCCGCAGAGGATCAGCATGATGTTTTTGTCAGCGAGCATGGTATCCCATATCTTTTGCAGGACGGATACAAAGGCGCGGTTCGCTTTACCGATGTACTGAAACTCATCCATGATGATCAGCGTTCTGTTGTGGTTATTATCATTGATGATGTAGGAGAAAAGATCCTCCCAGTTGTCGATCTGTGCTTGAGCTAATAAGGGGTTACCGATATACTCCGCGACCTTTGCTTTGAAGGCGTTTCTGTTCTCGGCTTCGCTTTCTTCCGTAGCGAGGAAGAACAGTGCGTCCTTATCTTTGATGAACTCCTTGATCAGCGAGGTCTTGCCGATCCTCCTCCGACCGTAGATCACGACGAAGGAGGCGGAATCCTTTTGAAACTCCGCTTCAAGAAAGGCCTTTTCTTTTTCTCTGTTGATGAACTCTTTCATACGCTCACCTGCTTCAAATACCAATTACAATGTTATTATACCATAAGCGCAAAGCGGTTATGGTATAATCAGCCATCGCCCGTTGGCGCGCAGCGACAAACTGGGCGGGCAATATAAATAAAAAAATAATCGGATTCATACGATTATTATACCACAAAGTATTATTATTTCAAGTATAATTTTTCGTATTCTCAGTTTTGGCTGAATATTCAATCCGAGCAAGACAAAAGGATCTGTTTTCATGATGAGAACAGGTCCTTTTTTGTTACCCGGAAACGACAAAACTGAAGATTGAGGCAAGGCAGGGGAAGTATCGCCCTGCCCTTGAGCGGTGCCTCAGAGCGAAGAAAAACGCCCGAAATCCACCCGAGAACGTACAGTTCAGGGAGGTCTCGGGCGTTTCTGCGTTTCAGGGTAGCTATATCGCCGACCGTAAGGTCGAGCAACATGAAGGAGGTGGCAAATATGCCGCGTATGCCAAAGTATCTCAAGAATGATTGGGCAATCTTTCTTGACGACCGAGGTCGCAGAGCCTACAACAAGCTGTGCCGCAGATGCGAGCACGACTGCAAGCAGAGCTTTCGCGCCACAATCATCCAATGCCCGGACTATCTATCCAAAAGGAGGAAAAATCATGAAACCGAACACAAACTACACACAGCCTGAGCCCGAACTCGAGCTCATCAAGGCAAGCGAGATCACGCCCACAGAGGTGGAGTGGCTATGGTATCCGTACATTCCTTTCGGAAAAGTAACCATCCTCGAGGGTGATCCCGGCGACGGAAAGAGCAAACTGCTCTTGGCGCTCAGCGCCATTCTCACAAAGGGAGCACCTCTCCCCTTTGTCAGTGAAGAGGAGGTTCACGAGCCGATGACGGTCATCTATCAGACGACGGAGGACGCCGCTGACGATACCGTTGTCCCACGCTTCATCGCGTCGAACGGCGACAGAAACAACCTCATTTTCATCAGCGAGGACAAGAAGCACCTGACCTTCGGCGACAGCCGACTGGCGCGGGCGATCAAGCAGACAGGCGCGAAGCTCTTGATCCTCGATCCCCTCAGCTCGTACATCGGCGAGGATTGTTCGCTCAACGCCGCCAACGAAATGCGCACGGAGTTCAATCACCTCATCGAGACCGCGCGTGAGGAACACTGCGCCGTCGTAGTGGTGCATCACATGAACAAAAACGCGACAACACCGCTGAACCGCACGAACGGCAGCGTCGATATCGCAGGCGCTGCACGCAGTATTCTGGCGGTGACGCGCACGCCGAACAAGGCAAATCCGCAGGAAAGAATCATGGTTCAGGTGAAGTCGAATCTTGCGCCGACAGGTTCGGCGATCCTGTTTGAGGTCGCCGAACAGGGTGTGGATTTCATCGACGAAGTGGAGATGACAGCGGACGAAGCGTTCTCCGCAATCGCTCCGAAAATGGGTCGTCCGAGTGAGAAATCCGACGCCGCGACGGACTTTATCCTGAGCCTGCTTCGCGGCGGAAAGCTGCCCGCGACAGAATGCGAACAGCAGTTAAAGGCGGCGGGATTCAAGAAGTCGACGATCAAAAAGGCAAAGCGAAACGCGGGCGTTTCATCCGTCAAAGAGGGCTTCACATGGTACTGGACTCTTGAGGAAAACGTGCCCGAACAACCGATCTTTACCGCTGATGACGATCTGCCGTTTGAGTGAAAGAGACATGAAGGATTCTGTTTTTCAGGGACATAATCAGCGTGTAAGGCGCGGGGTTCCTGTGCCGCTCAGAAGCGGTGCAGGAGCGTCTTACACTGTAGCGAGCATAGGCTTTGTACATACAAAGCCGGCGGGTGTATCCCGAAAGGGGAAAATCCCCTGTCACCCCTATTTCAAATCAAGGAGGAATTACCATGCAAAGAAAACTGAGAATCAATCTTCGCGTCAGCGAGGATGAGATGAAGGTCCTGTTGCGCTCGGCGAAGCGCGCAGGACTTTCTTTATCGGCGTATCTGCGTCAGGTCGGTTGCAGTCAGCCGATCAAAAAGAAACCGGGCAAGGCTCTTAAAGACTGTTTCCAAATGGTCGGTGAGCTGAGGCAAAACTTTCGTCGGGCAAGCGCCGCGTCAATGGATCGGGCGCTCGCGGATTTACAGGACAGATTGCTCGACGCGTATCACGAGGAGGTCGAAGATGGGAACAACAAAAATCTGGGCGATTAAGGACAGCCTGTCGCGCGTGCTGGACTATGCTTCCAATCCGCATAAAACCATCTATTCCGATCTGCGAAACGTCCTGCATTACGCAGGTGATGAAGCAAAAACCGGCGGCGCGGAAAAGGCGTGCTTTGTCACGGGTGTGAACTGCTCTGCCGTTACCGCGTTTGACGAAATGCGTTCCGTGCAGGAGCGGTTCGGCAAGACGACAGGCAACATCGCCTACCATGCTTACCAGAGCTTCAAAACCGATGAGGTCACGCCCGAGCTGTGTCATCAGATCGGCGTGGAGCTGGCAAGAAAAATGTGGGGCGGCGGGTATCAGGTACTCGTCGCCACCCACTTCAATACGGGCACCTACCACAATCACTTTGTCGTCAACGCCGTGAATATGTGGGACGGCAAAAAGTTCAACTGCAACGAGGGCGCGTATTGGAAGTTCCGAGCGCTGTCGGATGAGCTGTGCGCTGAACATCGACTGACGATCATCAAGAACCCGCAGGGCAAAACGCCGCGCAGTATTTACTTTGCCGAGAAGCGCGGCGATCCGACGACCTTCAACCTCATGCGTGAGGCGATCGACTATGCGATCACCTGTTCACGCGGCTTCGACGACTTCAAGCGCATCATGCGCGATCAAGGGTATTTCATCGATCTGAATCCGAACCGCAAATACTGGACGATCCGATCAGAGAACAGCAAGAAGGCGGTCAGGATGTATCGTCTCGGCGAGAACTACTCCAACGATTCTATCAAGCGGCGGATCTATGAACAGGGCTTTGACACCTGGCAGCGCAACGCCGACTATGCACACAGCCGTGTTATACTGCGCGACTACCGTCCGCTGAGGCGGCGATTTCTCGGCAGCTTCAAGCAGACAAAGAAGCACACAGGTTTGGTCGCCCTGTACATGCACTACTGCTACCTGCTCGGATATTATCCGAAGAATCGTCAACATCAACCGCTCTCGCCCGAAATGAAGGAGGCGTGGCGGCATCTGGATCGGCTGTCGGATCAAGTGCGGCTGGTATCGCACAAAGGATTGAACTCGATCGAAGATGTTCATAGCTTCATTTCCGAGACCGATCAATTGATTCAAGCGATTACCGCAGATCGACAGAAGGTATACAACAAACTGCGCCGCTGTCATAACGGCGATCAGCGTGCAGAATTGTTGCACCGTCGCGACGACTGCACGGCAGCTCTGACCGATCTGCGCAAAGAGAAAAAGATCGCCCTCACGATCCTCGAGGACAATCCGACCATCAAAGAAAACATCCGCATCGAAACACAGATGCGGAACGAAGCATTTGGCTTACAGCAGAATCAGAGGCATACTTTCAGAAGCTATGGAAGGTGAGCGTCATGAGTTGTTATCCCGACGAGACATTCAACATATTGACCTCTTGACCGCATCGAAATACCGCCGCCTTCTCACAGAGAGAAAGCGGCGGTTGTTCTATCAAGATCACCTTTTTCGGTATGCCCATGTTCTCCCGCTGCGGAAACGAACAAGCATGATATTATGCCACTTCATCTATCAAAAATCAATTCATCTATCAAATTTTCGAATAAAACTGATAGATGAAGGAAAAAAAGAATCGGTGGTAAATGATCGGCGCATTCTACAAAAATCGGCCTTTTGATTTGTGCAGGGTAAATAAATTTGAAATAATCCAAAATTTACCCTTTAATTTTGGCCTCTCCCGTGACCGTATAATAGAGGAGTATTTCCTTGAAGTTAAACTGTACAAAAACGATCTCCCTGAGGGGATTATTTTCTGACAGGGTTGCGTTTCGGGGTCTCCCGTGACCGTATAATAGAGGGATTATTGATAGCTTCACTCTTTCTGAAGATTTTTTGAAAAAGAGCTTATATTTTCTCGAAAAAGTGTGGAATAGAGTAGTAGAGAGCATAAAAGACATCATGGGCAAAAAACGATGTATCTTTTGTGCAAAGGAACAAAGTTGAAAGATTTTTCGGCAGTTTCTCAAAAAAGTGTGGAATAAAGTAGTAGAGAGGGCAAAAGAATTCTTGCACAAAAACTCGGAGTATGTTTTGTGCATAGTAACAAAAGTGAGGTAAAGGTGCACAAACCTTTCACAAAACGGGCCCCCAAAATCCGATTTTTTCTGCATATAGTGAAGGGCTTGAATAAAAATTGAAAAAAATATGGCATTGTTCGAATTAAAAGCCATTCTCATCGGCTATTTAGTGAGAGGATATTTTTAATTATTGCTAAACCGCCCGATCAATCCGTTTTCTACGGTCAGGGCTGTTGATAAAAGAGCACTTTGAAAACAGAATACCAACATAATCTTCACGTTCTCTGCGGTGTGTGTAACACGAGAACCACATAAGCCACATGAGCGGACGCTCCGAAAGGAGCCTTCAGGACTCAGACGGTACGGATGCAGCCGTATCGAAGGCGACGACAGCCGCAGCAGGATAATGATACTTCCGTCCAGTCACAGTCCGAGCGGTAACCAACCCGTCGCAGGCAATGAGGGCGGCTGCGGGCGATCCTCGCGGCGGTCGACAGACCGATGGGCTGATGCACAGCCGAAGGTTATAGTATTATGAGTCCAACAAAGTTAAGCGGAATTATCCGTTAACATCTGTTTAATCCGGTTTATTAGAAACTAGTATAAAAAAGACATCCCGGCGCTGTGGGAAGACATGCTCTTCTCAGAGCGGCAGGATGCCAATAATAATTATTTCATAAGGAGGTAAACCATGGAAACCAAAGAAACAAAGATCATCGAATGTCAGGAAGAGCACGAAGAGTTGAAATTCTACGGAACGAAGGACGTCGCCAGAATCCTGGGATGCTCTTTACCGACCGCCAGAGACGTAATGATGCGATATGACTTTCCGCTCATCCGAGTCGGCAAGAATATGAAGGTCAGCTCGAAGGCGCTGGAAGAATGGTCAATGAAAAGACACACATAAAGACGATGTCTTCATACTAAGTATTTCAAAAAGAAAGGAGTTCAAAAGTATGGCAAAGAAAAAGCCAAAGGGCTACAGCATTTATTATTCGACGGAACGCGGATGTTACGTCGGTCAGACAAAAGGTCTTGTCTACGGCGAGGTCAAGCGCCGATCCTTTTACGGCGCGACCGAAAAGGAAGTCCTGCGCAAAATCAAGAACTTCAAAAGTCAGGAGATGGCAGGCGAGTTCATCGAAGCCAATTTCATCACGCTGAACGAATTGGCGGAGCGCATCCTCGAGGATCAGCACGATCTCAACGAGATTACCGAATCCACCTACACCCGCAAACGCGAGACGCTCAAGAAGCTCGCCCCCATCGGGGACAGACGCATTCAAGATATCACCGAGGATATGATTAAGCGATTTCTGGTACAGCACATCCATTACTCACAGTCGATCATCAACAAGATCTACCAGATGTTGAAGGCGACATTCGACGAGGCGGTGCGCAGGAAGATCATCACCGAGAGCCCGATGCTCTGCATCAAGAAGCCGAAGACGAAGCAGGAAAAGGTGAAGGTACGCGCGCTGACACTAAAAGAGCAGACGCGTCTGCTGAATCTGCTGAAAACCGAAGATGTCCTCTACGGCGATCAGATGCTGCTGTCGATGTTCACCGGGATGCGCATGGGTGAGGTCAATGCGCTGGAGATCAAGGATAT
>CACWXE010000032.1:11813-14361 GCA_902764715.1 uncultured Ruminococcus sp.
AGGTCAAGGATATTGATTTCAAGAACGGCATCATCAGCGTGAACAAAACCGTCTCTCTCAACGAGAACAAGGCAGACTGCATCCGAAAGCATACGAAAACAGCAGCCGGTATGCGCCGACTGCCGGTAGGTGATGATGTTTTGGTGTTCTTGAGAAGTATCATCGGGAAGAGGCGGGAGGGCAGGATCTTTTCAACCAAGGACGGCGGTATCGTCAGCACCAACAAGGTGAGCGGTGCGTACGCGCGCCTCCTCAAACGGTATGATATAATCGATCACAGCGTCGACGGAAAGGTGGATCTCCACAGCCTCAGACATACCTACGCGACGCGATGCATCGAGGGCGGCATGCCGCCGCAGGTGCTCCAACATATTCTCGGGCATACCGACATCAGCACCACGCTCAATACTTACTGCGACACCTTTGACAGCTACGCCGAGGAGCACGTCGCAAAGGCAGACTTCTATATGAAGAATAATGATTTGTCGCTTGCCGGATAAGCTAAAAGAGATGTTCAATAAAAATGTGAAATTCATTCGAAATTAGTTTACAAATTTGTGAAATAAGGGTTGATATTCTTACGAAAAATGTGTAAAATAGGATTAGTCAATACATCGGAGGAATGACACATGTATCTGAAAAGAAAAGTTGACATTTTTTTGAAAGCGTGGAAAGCTGATCCTGACAGAAAACCTCTTATCATCAAGGGAAGTCGACAGGTCGGTAAAACAGAATCAATCAATCATTTCGCCAAGGAGCATTATGAAAGCGTTATCGAAATCAACTTTGTCAGAGATGAAAAATACAAGGGGATCATTTCCGACGGATATGACGTATCGTCAATTATCAAGAATATTTCACTAATCGATCCGTCAAAGAAATTTATCCCCGGTAAAACGCTGATCTTTTTTGATGAGATAACCGAATTTCCTGAGATCGCTACCTGCTTGAAATTCTTTTGTATTGACAGGAGTTTTGATGTTATATGCAGCGGATCTATGCTGGGAGTGAATTACAAAAAGATTGAAAGCAACAGCGTGGGCTATAAAAAAGACTATAATATGTATTCGCTGGACTTTGAGGAATTCCTCTGGGCGAAAGGTTATTCTGATGATACGGTCATTGATATGCTCACTCACATGAAAGAGCTGAAACCTTTCAGCGAGCTGGAGATGTCGGTGTTCCGCTCATTGTTTCTGGATTATAACATCTTGGGCGGCATGCCTGCTGTTGTGAGGGAGTATATTCAGAAAAACACTTTTGAAGGATCTCTTGATACACAGAAGCAGCTTGTTGCGGACTATAAGGAAGACATTCGCAAATATGCCACAGGCATCGATCAGACCAGAATCATCAATGTATTCAATCGTGTAGCCCCACAGCTTGCCAGAGAGAATAAGAAATTCCAGATATCAAAAGTTGCTTCCGGCGCCAGGTTTCGCGATTACCGGGGATGTGCCGAGTGGCTTGCCGATGCAGGCATGGTCAATATCTGTTACTGCATGGAGTTTCCGGAGCTGCCGTTGGGAGGCAATTTTGATCCGGATGTATTCAAGCTCTATTTTGCCGATACGGGACTTCTTGTGTCTTTATTGGATGATGAATCTCAGGAGGATCTGCGCGCCAACAAGAACCTGGGTGTATATAAGGGTGCGCTGTATGAGAATATGGTCAGTGAAGCGCTGATCAAGCAGGGATACAAGCTATTTTATTACAGAAGCGATGATTCAACGATGGAAACGGATTTCTTTATCCGTTCTATATCATCATTGATTCCGATCGAGGTAAAAGCCAAAAGAGGACGAGTTAAGTCGATGAACAGGTTGATTGAATCGGATAAGTATCCCGATATTCGGTTTGGATTCAAGTTGTCTATGAACAATATCGGACATGAAAACAACATTTATACATTTCCATATTTCTGTACATTTCTGCTTAAACGGTTTATGTCCGATTTTCGACCGACAGAGGAAAACGCAGAATAAAAACGCCGATGTCGTTTGTATCAACATTGATCTCTTTTTTGGGGGGCTGTTGCGTTCTTCCCGGACGATGTCCATGAGCTTATTGGCAAGGGTAATATTGAAATCATCCGCATGATAGCCGAGGCAGGTGGTCAAATCCCCCTGCGGATCGGCATCAACAAGAAGAACCTTTTTCCCTTGTGCTGCGAGCGCTACACCGAGATTGACGGCGGTGATCGTCTTGCCGACGCCGCCTTTCTGATTGCAGATGGCAATGGTTTTACAATATGGCATACGTTTTTTCCACCTTTCTTCAGGTTTTGTATTTCCAACTACTCAAATAGTGTGTGCTAAAGAGTAGGTAATACACAAGTAACATTTTTATGAGAGTGGATTATATATAAAAGGTGCAGTGCATAGTGAACCGCACCCCTTTCATTTTGCATAATTACTGTGATAAAATGCAATAGTTGCGGTTGAAAAGTTAATACTACTCATGTATAATAAATCTATAGATGTCGAAAACTACAGAAAAAAGGAGGGCTTGGATTTGCAAACAATGCTTATGATCTTCGATATTCTCG
>CACWXE010000033.1 GCA_902764715.1 uncultured Ruminococcus sp.
AGCAGTCCGGCTGATTCCGAAGAATCGTTTTTATGAATTCCGTCAATTATTGAATCATATTCCTCAGAACTGAACGCTGACGGATTATATTTACTGTCAGAGCAAAAGCTTTCTGCAATACTTACAGGATCGGTTTCATTTACATAAAGAGGACAGATAGCAATCTGAAAGCTTCCGTTCTGGATTCTGCTTTTAAGTTCATTTACGGAAAGGGGTTTTTTATTGAAATAAGCTCCTGTAAATTTGTTCCATGTTTCAATAAGATCATTGACAAATGCCTGATCCTGCTGATCCTCAGGGCAAAGAATAGTAAGATTTGGCATAACTGTAATATCAAGCTCTTTAAGCCCCTGTTTCAGTACTTTGCTTTTGTCTTTGACGGAACCGAGGAACATCGTCTGTACTTTGTCAACGACACATTGATCCGTTATATCGACGCTAACGGCAAAACGATGGATTACGGCAGCATTAACTGTCCGTTTGAATCACGTGTTAAATCCGAGGCGTACAGCCTATCGGGATTGGACGGTCCGCCGGCATCGAACGGCAACAGCGTTCCGTATCTGGTCAGGATCTTTCCTGTGACCAAGGTTTATGATTCGCCGAGCAGTGACGCGGGTGTTGCCATGACACTGGATGAAGAGAATGTATATACGATCGTCGAAGAAAAGGTTGCCGACGGTATCCGATGGGGAAGGCTCAAATCGGGCGCCGGCTGGCTGAACCTCAACGAAGTTTATAATAACGGCGGACATGTGACGAATTAATCAAAAAACCTGTTTCCCTTACCTTTACGGTAATTGAGAAACAGGTTTTTTATATGCGTTATTGTATGGATGAGGTGCTGACGGGGAAATCGAAGTAGGTGTAGGGATAAGGCTCGCTGTTCAAGCTGAAATGCCACCATTCCGTACTCAGCGGGGCAAATCCGTTGCCTGTCATCGCGTTTCTCAGCGTCATGCGGTTCTCATATTGCTGTGATGAGATCCCTGTATAATCGGGGTGGGAGAGAGAGCCGAAATAATCAAAGGAGCCGCCCATATCCGCTTCTTCGCCGGTGCTGAGATCGACCAGCGTCAAATCGATGGTGGAGCCTCTGCTGTGACCGGAATATGACGCGATATAGCCGTTGCTGAACAGAACGGACTTGTCCAGATCGGGATAGAATTCACTTTTCATCCTTTGATCGTCATAATCGTTTGACCATGATACAAAGTGATTGACGGCGGACTGCGGACGATAGGCGTCAAAGATCTTGACGGTATAGCCCTGTTCTTTGAGGTCGTTGTTCGCTCCGATCAGTGCCGCGGCGGCTTCTTTCGTCATCAGGGCGATCTCTTCTTCATAGCCGTTGATCTTATCTCCGACAAAGTTGTGAGTGGTCGCGTAGCGGATCTCTGTTTGTACTTCAGGGATCACATCCCTGATGTTGACGAACCCGCCCGCGTCATAGCTGTTGTTCGGATCGGAGCTGCCCAGGCTGAGCACTTCTTGAGCACTCATAGAGGCCGCTTGGGTAGGCTCCGTGTAGGTGATGGCGGTAACATCAGCCTGTGAAGCGGCGGGAGCCTGCGCGGAGGGATCGGTAGGAATGGTTGAGACGCTTTCCGCCTGTGTCGCGGTGACGGAATCCTTCGTCGCGGGATCGGTGGGCTCGGGTGATTGGTTCTTTTTGCATGAGGTGAGCGTGATCATCATCAGAATGACGATCAACAGCCCCAGAGCCCTTGTGATATGTTGCTTCATTTGATGCCGGTACCCTCCTTAGGGCGTTGTTTCCGAGAGATATGTGATACAGGTATCCTCATATTCTTTACCTTTTTCGATCGAGAGAATAGTGATCTTGACCGATGATGTGGTAACGCTGCTAAAAGAAACATGCTGTTTTTCTTTGCGGTCGCCTACGCTTTTCACGCTCAGCGCTTGTGTGACGCTGTCACCGTTGGAGAACTCGATCTTGATCTTTGTTGCCTTTGAATTGTTCTTATACTGGTCTTCGCTTCCTGCGTAACCGTTGACGATGTCAAGACCGTTGATCTGTTTCGATTCACCGAAATCCAGTCTGATCCATTCGCCGACACCGCTGCCTTCCTTCGGGCACCAGCAGGTGCCGTCGTTTGACATCACATTGGATGGCTTGTAATTATGACCGTCCTGTTCGTCCAGTGTGCCGCTGGCAGAGGCTGTCGTTTTAGCGGGCTTCTTTATCGGAGCGGGAGGTTCGGTCGGCGCAGTCTTTTTCGGCTGCGGATCAGGCTCGGCAACTTCATTCCGATTATTGTCCGCGGTCGTTTCGTATACAGTGATGACCTCGGTCGCGGTAGTGATGATTTCTTCATTCGGCTGTGTATCAAACTTCATAAATAAGAAGATGACCGTACCCGCGATCAGCGATACACACAAAAAGACCGTGACGGCGATGATGATAGGCGTTTTGTTGGAATTCTTATTCCGATTTTGAGGAACTTGTGGGGGAGCGTTGTAAGGCGGCTGATATCCCGGAGCGGAATCACGGTATCTGTCATATCCGTAGGGATCGGGCTGTCTGGTGTATTGGTTATGAGGATAACTGCCGGTGCCGCGATGAACGGACTGCGGATCGACCTGCTGTCGCTCCGTGGAGTTTTGACTGTTGATCGCGTTATCAAAGTCGTGCATGAACGCGGTACTGCCGTCGGCGATCATCGTTTGGTTGATCCGATGATAGAAGTCGGCGCTTTCGACCCGGATATTCTCGTTCGCCAATGCCTTTTCCATCATATAGGAAAGCTCCTGCATACTCTTGCAGCGATCATTTTTAAACACCGCCAAGCCGTACATTAGGGTGATCTGCATCGGTTCGGGTATCTGTATCCCTAACTCGGAGGGCGGCATCAGCGTATCCTGTCTGATTCTGTCGATCGCGTCGACAGGGGTCTTGCCGGTGATACACTTGTACATCGTGGCACACAGTCCGTATACGTCGGTCCACGGACCCTGATCGCCGTTTTTGCTGTACTGTTCTTCGGGCGCGTAGCCCTGCTTGATGACGACGGACATCTCTTTTTGCGCGTTGCTGAAATACCGCGCCGAGCCGAAGTCGGTCAGCTTTAATGTGCCGTCGGTCAGATACATGATGTTATCCGGAGAGATATCGCGGTGAATGATCCCTTCCTCGTGCATTTTTTGCAGGGAATAGGTGATGGGGAGCATCAGCTGAAAGATCGTCTCGGGCTTGATTATTCCGTTTTGACGCAGGTATACCGACAGGTTGATGCCGTCGAGGTATTCCATGATGATATACGCCGTACCGTTTTCTTCAAAATACTCTCTGACGTCGACAATACCGGAAACGTTGGTCAGCTTGGCGATCTTTCTGGCTTCCTCCAAAAAGTTCTGCAACCCTTTTTGGAAGAAAGAAGCTTGATTATCGGTGCTCGCCGATACCAGCTGACTGACGTTATTATTGCGGTTGACATAGCCGTTGGGGAAATATTCCTTGACCGCGACTCGTCTGTCCAGTGTCAGATCTCTGCCGATATAGGTGATGCCGAAGCCGCCTTCACCGATACAGTTGCCGACCAGTATCTTTTTGTTGAGGATCGTACCGGGCTTGAGCCGATACACGACTGAGTCGATGCTGTTTTCTTTTTTGCAGTACGGACAATAGCTGCCGTCGATTTCGTTCATACATGAATAGCAAAAATGTGACATTCAATTCACCCTGATTCCATCTGTAGATTTGAATAAGTTCGAGTTGCTATCATGATAGCATAATCATAAGATATTAGCAAGCATCCCGCTCTTTATTTGTTCGGAAATAATCCGATTATTCATGAATAACGGTATTGACAACGGCGGGGAATAGCGATATAATACTTTTCGGCTGAGATGGGACGAGCGTATATGCTCCCGTTCAGAGAAGGGTCGGTCGGTGCGAGACCCCGCGGGAAGTATCCGCAGCCACCCCGGAGCCTCCGCGTGAAAGCGCGGCGTCACTCTGCGTTAAAGAGAACTGAGTGGTCGTATCATTGATGCGGCAATTTGGGTGGTACCGCAGGTCAGCCTGTCCCATGTTTGTGGGGCAGGCTTTTTTATTGATCTGTAGGGGAGGGCTTGCTCCTCCCGAATATGTGAATTAATACAAAGTGAGGTATTTGTTATGCAGTATATGGGTTTGAATGAACTCAGAGAAAAATTCTTGTCCTTTATGGAGAGCAAGGGTCATCTCCGTCTTCCGAGCTTTCCGCTGATCCCGAAGGACGATAACTCCCTTCTTCTGATCAACTCCGGTATGGCGCCGATGAAGAAGTATTTCACCGGTGAGATCACACCGCCGAGAAGCCGTGTGACCACCTGTCAGAAATGTATCCGTACGCCCGATATCGAGCGCGTCGGTATCACCGCGCGTCACGGCACCTATTTTGAGATGCTGGGCAACTTCTCCTTCGGCGATTACTTCAAGCATGAGGCGACCGCGTGGGCTTGGGAGTTCTTCACCAAAGAGCTCGAGATGCCGATCGACAAGCTCTATGTTTCGATCTATCAGGACGATGACGAAGCCTATGACATCTGGACAAAGGAAGTCGGGGTCGATCCCTCTCATATGGTTCGCATGGGCAAGGAGGACAACTTCTGGGAGCACGGTTCCGGTCCCTGCGGCCCCTGCTCCGAGATCTACTTTGACCGCGGCGACGAAAAGGGCTGCGGCAAGCCCGATTGCCATGTCGGCTGTGAGTGCGACCGCTTTGTCGAGGTCTGGAACCTCGTGTTCTCTCAGTTCGAGTCCGACGGTAAGGGCAACTATACCGAGATGGCAAAGAAGAACATCGATACCGGTATGGGTCTGGAGCGTCTTGCCTGTGTGATGCAGGGCGTCGATAACCTGTTCCTCGTCGATACCGTTCAGAATATCATGAAGCATATCTCTCAGGTCGTGGGCATGAACTACGGTGAGGATGACAAGAAGGATATCTCCCTGCGCGTCATCACCGACCATATCCGTTCCACCACCTTTATGATCGCAGACGGCGTTATGCCTTCCAACGAAGGCAGAGGCTATGTCCTGCGCCGACTGCTTCGCAGAGCGGCACGCCACGGCAGACTCTTAGGCAGAACCGAGCCCTTCCTGTATCAGATCTGTGATACCGTGATCAAGGAGAACGCCTCCGCTTATCCCGAACTGGTCGAGAAGAAGGACTATATCATCAAGCTCATCCAGGTCGAGGAAGAGAACTTTGCCAAGACCATCGACGCGGGTCTTGCGATGCTCAGAGAGATCATCGAGAACAAGGACGTCGATATCCTCACAGGTGAGGACGCCTTCAAGCTCAATGATACATTCGGTTTCCCGATCGATCTGACACGTGAGATCCTCTCCGAAAGAGGCATCAAGGTCGACGTTGAGCGCTTCCATGAGTTGATGCTCCTGCAAAAGCAGCGTTCCCGCAAGGCGCGCAAGAATGCCGGAGCGGACGCGTGGGACAGCGATTCGATCGATTTCAACGATCTTTCCGCGACTGAGTTTGTCGGCTACACCGATTATCAGTGTGAAGCTAAGGTCGTCGCGATCGCCAAGGACGGCGAGCGTGTTGACCGCGCGCAGGAGGGTGAGAACGTCATCGTCGCACTCGACCGCACACCGTTCTATGCGGAGAGCGGCGGTCAGGTCGGCGATTCCGGCGAGATCAAAGCGGGCAACTGCATGATCGAGGTCGATGACGTCAAGAAGGATCCCACAGGCGTGTTTATGCACATGTGTGTCGTTGACACCGGAACGATCGCGGTTGGGGACACCGTCACCGCAAAGATCGATATAGAACGACGTTTGGATATCATGCGCAACCATACCGCGGCACATCTGTTGCAGGCGGCACTGCGCGAGGTGCTCGGCACCCATGTACAGCAGGCGGGTCAGCTGGTCGATGAAGACGTTGTTCGCTTCGACTTTACCCATTTCTCCGCGATGACTGCCGAAGAATTGTTGGCGGTCGAAAAGCGTGTGAACGAGATCATCCTCGCTGGTATTCCCGTCACCTGCACCGAGATGTCGATCGATGAGGCGAAGAAGAAGGGCGCGATGGCGCTCTTCGGCGAGAAATACGGCCATATCGTGCGTGTCGTAGAGGTCAGCGATTTCAGCAAGGAATTCTGCGGCGGTACCCATGTCGACAACAGCGCGAAGGTCGGTATGTTCAAGATCAAGCAGGAAGGCTCAGTAGCGGCGGGCGTCCGCAGGATCGAGGCTGTCACCGGTCATAACTTTATCAAATATTTGAACAATGCCATCCTGATGATCAGTCAGGCAGCATCCACGCTCCATGTCAACAACCCGTTTGAGCTGGTACAGGGCGCCGCGCGTATGATGGTCAGGATCAAAGAGATGGAAAAGCAGATCGAGGAGCTGCAGAATGAGATCGCGAAGGATCAGACCGGCGCGATCCTCGATAATGCCGAGGAAGTTCAGGGCACCAAGGTCATCACCGCTATGCTCAACGGCGCTCCTGCCGATGCGCTGCGCAAGACCTGCGAAAATATCGAAGAGGCTGTCGACGACGCGGTTGCTGTTCTGGCGTCCGTCACGGACGGCAAGCTGATATTTGCCTGCGTTTGTACCAAGAACGCGATCGCAAAAGGTCTCAAGGCGGGCAACATCGTCCGCGGGGTCGCGCAGATCGCCGGCGGTAACGGCGGCGGCAAGCCCAATATCGCGATGGCAGGCGGTAAGGATCTTACCAAGGCGGATGAAGCGCTCTATGCCGTTAAGGATATCGTAGAAAAGACATTAGGCTGATTCAACCTCATATAATTGTTTATACACAAGAATCCCGCAGGTGTGACAAAACACCTGCGGGGTTTTTAACGTGTATGGTGCGGTGACTGCAATTGATCGGGCAATTGCGAGAGACCATAATTTATCATGATTCAATCTTCAGTTTTCGATATGGAGATAACAATAAACCCCCGAGTTTCCTCGGGGGTCGTTTGCTGTTGATTAGACCGCTCTTGTTACCTTACCTGAACGTAAGCAACGGGTGCAAGCGTGTACTCTTTTAGGAGTGCCGTCAACAATAGCCTTTACTCTCTGAACGTTAGGCTTGAAGGTTCTGTTGGAACGTCTGTGTGAGTGAGAGACCTTGATGCCGAATTTAACATCCTTGCCGCAAAAATCACATTTTGCCATGCTTGTACACCTCCTTTGAAAATCATAATATAAAGTAATACATACGTTAACTCGTTTATAATAGCAGAATTCTTTTTAAAATGCAAGTGTTTTTTCAAAATTTATTCTATCTTTTTCAACTTGCTATTTGTTTCGATTTATAGTATACTATATTATGTATTGATATGTAAATATAAGAATTGATAATTTGGTGATATTTATGCTGTTCAGTTTACTCAGAGGTAATTTGGATTTCACCGCGGCTTTGACGCAGGTTCTCGCGATATTGGTGATCGTATTTCTCGTATTGCCGTTCCATGAATGGGCGCATGCCTTCACCGCGCTCAAGCTCGGCGATACTTCTGTCAAATACCGCGGCAGACTGACCCTCAATCCGATGGCGCATATCGATCCGTTCGGCGCGCTGGCACTGCTGCTCTTCGGATTCGGTTGGGCAAAGCCCGTTCCGATCGATCCCCGTAATTTCAAGAACCCCAAGCTCGGCATGGGCATCGTCGCTTTGATGGGTCCTGTCGCCAATATCGTTGCCGCGATCGTCGGCGGGCTGATCTTCCATGCGATCGCCGCGTTCGCGCCTACGTTTTTCACCGGTGAGGGCTTTGGCTATTACGTCAATCTGTTTTTGGTGTTCTATATCCAGATCAACGTCAGTCTGGCGGTATTCAACCTGCTCCCGATCCCGCCGCTCGACGGCTCCAAGATCCTGTTCGTCTTTTTGCCCGACAGAGCGGTCGCGTGGTTCTATCGCTACCAGAACATCATCTCCATCGTGCTGATCGCGCTGTTATGGATGGGCGTGCTGAGTATTCCGCTCAACTTCCTGAGCAAGTACGTGCTGACCTTTGTCAACTGGATCACCGCACTGCCGTTTTCATTTGTCAGATAAATAACAGTAGGGGAGGGGCTTGCCCCTCCCGATATGTGCTTGCTCCTCCCGAAATGTGCTTGCTCTACCCGGTATAAGAAACAACCCGTTAACGTTAATCATAGGAGTGGTATGATGCCTGAACAAGAGAATAATCAGATCACCATCCTGCCCTCCGACGCAAACACGATGCTGGTCGGCGAAAAACAGTTGACCTATCACTTTGAGGTCTATGACGGCCCTTTGGATCTGTTGCTCACGCTGGTGATCAAGAACAAGATCGACATCTATGATATCGCGATCGCCGAGCTGCTCGAGCAGTATATGGAACAGATCGAGCTGATGCGCGAGAATGAGATGGATATCGCCTCCGAATTCCTCGAGATGGCGTCCCGTCTGGTATATATCAAATCCGCGATGCTCCTGCCGAAATACGAGGATGAGGCGGAGGATTTGAAGAAAGAGCTCACCGGACAGCTGATCGAGTATCAGCAGTGCCGTGAGATCGCTCGTATGCTTGCGCCGATGGTGGATTTTGACACGTTTACAAAGTCGCCGTCCAAGGTGGAATTTGATCTGACCTATAACCGTATCCATGACCCGATGGATATTTCTGCGGCGTATGTCAGTGCCGTCGGACGCGGACAGCGTAAGCTCCCGCCCGATCGCTCCGCGTTCGCGGGTATCGTCAGTAAAAAGATCGTATCCGTTTCGTCGCGTATCATCCACGTGATGCGCCGTCTGTGGCACGGCAGGACCGTGACCTACAAGGAATTGTTCGAAGCCGGCAGCGGCAGAAGCGAGCTGGTCGCTACCTTCCTCGCGGTATTGGAGCTTGTCAAGGGTAAGCGCGTCCGTATCGAAGGTGACGGCGACGAAGCGATCGTCCATATGATAGAAAAGTAAGGAGGGATCATCGTGACAGAAAAAGAATATCGTTCCTCGATCGAGGCAATATTATTCGCGGCGGGTGATCCCGTAGATATCAAACGCCTTTCTGAGGCACTGGAGATCCCCGAAAGCGCCGTCAAGACGCAGATGGATATCCTGATCGGCGAATATGCCGAGCTGGAGCGCGGTATCACCATCATTCAGCTCAATGACAGCTATCAGATGGTGTCCGTCAAGCAGTTCGCTCCGCAGGTGCGCAAGGCGATGGATCTCAGGCGCAACATCCCGCTTTCTCAGGCGGCGATGGAGGTGCTTGCCGTCATCGCATATAATCAGCCTGTCACCAAGAGCTTTGTCGAGCAGGTGCGCGGCGTCGATTGCTCCGGCGTTATCGGCTCCTTGACGACAAAGGGTCTGATCGAAGAGAAGGGCAGACTGGAATTGCCCGGCAGACCGCTTCTCTACGGTACGACTGATCATTTCCTGCGCTGTTTCTCGATCCGCTCGCTGGACGAGCTGCCTCCTATCCCGAAGGATGAGGATAAGGGCGATCACGGCAAACAGCTCAGTATCTTTGAAAACGAAAAGGAAGCTGAGAACGGTGAAGCTTCTCAGCCCGATGAAACCAACGACGATACTGTCACCGGTACGGTTGAGGAGATCGTCGCCGAAGCAGTAGAAGGTAAGTAACTTGGTAATCCTGTATATTTTACTGGGGATCCTCTTGCTGATCTTTCTTATTTCGCTGATCCGGGTTCAGGTGTTCCTGTTGTATTCGGAGGATCTGAACCTCTCCTTGAAGATTCTTTTCTTTAAGATCAAGCTCCTGCCGCAGGACGAAACCAAGAAGAAGAAAGAAAAGAAGCCGAAAAAGGAAAAGAAGCCGAAAAAGAAGAAGAAGGAAGAGGAAAAACCGGAGAAGGATAAAAAAGAAGAGGAGAAAAAGCCCTCCTTCCTCGCAAAGCTCAAGGATAAGCACGGCGTGACGGGGCTGATCGAGCTGTTCCGCTCGATGGCGAACATCGCGACAGGTATGCTCAAGGGCATCTTTTCTCATGTCGTGTTTGAGAAGCTCGACGTCGGTATCATGCTGTCGGGTGAGGACGCCGCCTCGGTCGCGCTGACCTACGGCAAGGTGTGTTCCGCACTCTATCCCTCCATCAATATCTTAGCTTCGGCTACGGTGTGCAGGGATTACAACATCAGCATCGAACCGGTATTCGATCCCGAAAAGCCCACCGAGGTGTACGCGGATATCCATGTATACCTTCGCATCATCTTTGTCCTCGGCGCGGCGCTCAAGGCAGGCTTCAGATTCCTGATCCTGTTCCTGAAAGCAAAATTCAAGAAATAATTTGTTGTGAAAACATTTTCTCGGCAATTACAATGATATCATAAAAGGAGATGTAATTATGAGTGACCATCCTATCAACAGTTTAATGGATACCTCTATGAGAAAAATCAAGGAAATGATCGACGTCAACAGCATCATCGGCGATCCGATCACCACTCCCGACGGCACGGTGATCATTCCCGTATCCAAGGTGACCTACGGCTTTGCGTCCGGCGGTTCCGATCTGCCGACAAAAAAGGAGAATCGTGATTGCTTCGGCGGCGGTTCCGGTGCGGGCGTTACGATCCAGCCTCTTGGATTTCTCAGCATCAGCAAGGGTGTTACCAAGTTCATCCCGATCGAAAAGTATGACGGCGCTGCCGATCGTATCGTCGGCATGATCCCCGAAGCGTTCGATAAGATCTCGTCCTTTATCAAGAAGGATAAAGATGACAAGACCGACCTCGAAAACGATCTCGACAAGTTTGAGGCTTGATCATAACAACCATCAAGATAAGGCAGCTTGACTGTATCATCCTTTGACAAAGGCTGAGCGCATCATAAATCTCCCGTATCTCTCATAAGATATATCGGGTGATTCGATGAAAAAGCTATTCTCTCTGCTGCTGTCATGGCTGATCTGCGTCCTTTCGACCCTTTCCGTTCACGCGGAAGAGGTTCCCGTTTCCGCCGCGGCATATGTGCTGTACTGTCCGGATAACGGAAAGATCCTTTTGTCGGAGAACGCCGATCAACAGCTCCCGATGGCGTCGACCACCAAGATCATGACGACCCTGCTGACGCTCGAAGAAGCGGCGGTCGATAATCGCGTGGTGGAGTTCACCGATGAAATGGCCGCCGAGGGCAGCTCCATGTACCTCAAAAAAGGGGAGAAGGTCACGCTCTATGACCTTGCTGTCGGCATGATGATGCAGTCGGGCAACGACGCCGCCAACGCCGCCGCGATCGCGATCGCAGGCAGTACGGAGGCATTCGCGGACTTGATGAACGAGAAGGCGGCTGTGATCGGGATGAAGCATACCCGATTCGTCACACCAAGCGGCTTGGATGACGATCTGCATTATTCCACCGCCTATGATATGGCGCTGTTGATGGCGTATGCCATGCAGAATGAGGATTTTGCCTTCATCACCTCGCAGACCTCGATGGAAGTGCGTTTCATCTATCCCGCCGACAAGTTCATTACCTATCCGAACCACAACAAGCTGCTGAGGATGTACAAGGATTGTATCGGCGGCAAAACCGGTTTTACGGATCAGGCAGGTCGATGTCTTGTCACCGCGGCACGCCGCGACGATCTCACCCTGATCGCCGTTACGCTCAATGACCGCAGTGATTGGGGCGACCATACCGAGCTGTATGAAGAGGGCTTTTCGCGCTATAAAGCGATGACGGTCGATACTGACAGGGATTCCATCGGCGTTGTCGGAGGAGAAGCGGATTCCGTTTCCCTAAACACGGAGGAGCTTCGTGTTGTCGTACCCGCCGATGCGGAGGATGTTTCCACACAGGTCTATTTCGATCAGGATCACCAAAAACGAAGTTTATTCACTTATATAAAGGATTTGTTACATTGGCACAGTTAGTCAGATTGCAGAAAATGCTCGCCGACTGCGGCGTTGCTTCGCGCAGAAAAAGTGAAGAATTGATCGCGGCAGGCAGGGTGCGTGTCAACGGAAAAGTCGCTCAGATCGGCGACAAGGTCGATCCGCGCCGTGATAAGGTCTATGTCGGCAAGCGCCGTGTCACCGGTACCGCTAAGCCGAAGGTGCGCTATATCATGCTCAACAAGCCGCGCGGCGTGCTCACCACGATGAGCGATGAACGCGGCAGAAAGTGCGTCGCGGATCTGATCAAGGATATCGACGTTCGGCTCTATCCCGTCGGCAGACTTGACCGTGACAGCGAGGGTATGCTGTTGATGACCAATGACGGTGAATTCGCCAACCATGTCATGCACCCGAAAAAGCATGTCAACAAGGTCTACCGCGTGACCGTGCGCCCGAATATCAACGATGAACAGGTCGCAAAGCTCGAAAGCGGCGTTGTCATCGACGGCAGAAAGACCGCTCCCGCTCAGGTGCGCGTCGTCAGCCGTGACAAGGATAACGAGCGCTGTATCCTCGAGATCGTCATCCGCGAGGGCAGAAATCGCCAGATCCGCAAGATGTGTGATGCGGTCGGAATTTCGACATCAGTGACTTGATGTAGGGGAGAGGTTCTCTCAGTTCCGTTCGTTAAGAAGGCAAAAGGAGCTGTCGCACGACACGAGTGTCGGGTGACTGAGGAATTGTATCAAATGATCGAGCATTCGCGAGATACATTTTCTTAACGAAACGACATTGTGCGTAATCTTTCTGCTTTGGCTTATTCTTAATCATATTTCTAACGGAGAATTATCATGCTCGTAGTCAAACCCGATCCGAAAAATGAACAGAGTGAACAAAAGGCGCTGAACGCCTTTTTGGATGACGCTCCCTGCGGCTATATCCGCTTTCATCACCGCGGCTACATCATCGTCGTGGACGAGCTGTTGCCGCTGCCCGAGGATCCGGAGCTGCAGTTCTCCGTCTCGGGTTCCGCGACAAACTGGTACCGCCTCGAAGAAACGGCGTTCCCGCTCTTCGCGACGAGAAGGCTCCTTTTTCTTAACTTAATGACATTGCCCCGAGAAGGGGGCTTTTTCTTTTGTTTTTTGATACGGATACACTCGATTGACGCGGCAGATGATATCCTGTGTTTATCTCAAAGGTTTCAACAGATATTTCTTGTTTTTCCCTTGCTATTTTGGAATGGTTGTAATATAATATACAATGAAGATTTATGTGGCACAGGTTTATCGGTGTGCCTGTTAGGAGGAATGTTTGTGGGAGTTGAAAAGTATTCATCCTACGATGTATTGAACGCCTTTTTTGATGAGGGCAGCTTCAACGAGACCGACGCTTATTTAAAGGGCGAATCGGGTGAAGCGGAGGCGGTCACCGGCTACGGTACCGTTGAGGGCGTCAACGTCTACGCGTTCGCGCAGAACGTCGACGTCTGCGGCGGCGCGATGAGCAGGGCGCAGTCCAAAAAGATCACCGAGCTCTATGATCTGGCGCTGAAAACCGGCGCTCCCGTTGTCGGCTTCTACAATTCCGTCGGCGGCAGACTGGAGCAAAAATATGAGCTTCTCTCCGCGTACGGCGAGATATTGAGAAAGTCATCGAAGCTGAGCGGTATCGTTCCGCAGATCTCCGTCATTCTCGGCACCTGTATGGGAACCTCGGCGCTGATCGCGTCGGCTGCCGATTATATCATCATGGAAAAGGACGCGAAGCTGAGCGTTGATACGATCGGCGACAAGGCTTGTGCGCAGGATAATCTGGAAGCGGGCGCTGTTTCCTTTATCTGCGAGGGCTATGAAGCTTGTGTGGATCAGGCGAAGGCACTGCTCGGATATTTTCCGGCGAACAACCTCGAGCCTGCTCCCGCGTTTGAGCCGATTCCCGCGTATGCCGAGCCGGATAAGCTGCCCAAGTACTTTGCCGATGAGGATTCATTGCTCTGTGTCGGCGGCGGCTACGGCGAGCCTGTCTGCACCGCGTTCGGCAGGGTGAACGGTTATCCTGTCGGTATCATCGTCACCAAAGGCGGCGTGATCTCTGCTGACGGCGCCAAAAAGATGACAAAGCACGTTCGCTTCTGCGACGCGTTCTCGATCCCGCTGATCACCATCGTTGACGCGGAAAAGTTCGAGAATCTCTCCGACGCCTCCAAGCTGATCTCTACTTATGCTGACGCTACCGCCGTCAAGATCTCGATCATCTCCGGTACCGCGGTAGGCGCGGTCTATATCGCGCTGGCGGGTTCGACTGCGGGCGCCGATCTGGTTTACGCGCTGGATGACGCGATCGTATCTCCCATCGCTCCCAAGGCGGCGGCGTTCATCCTCGACAGCAGTATCGCCGACGCTCCCGCGGCGCAACAGGATCAACTCGCGATGGATTACGTCAAGGCGAATCTCACCGCGGTCAAGGCGGCTGAGGACGGCTATATCGACGATATCGTTGAACCCGACACGCTGCGCGATAAGCTGACCGGCGCGATCGAGATCCTGCTGAGCAAGCGCGTATCCACCTTGCCCAAGAAGCATACGACGAAAGTATAATAGCGGTCGCACAACGTACGATCCTTTCGATCTGATAAATTATAGAAATATGAGGTAACGATTATGAAGAATCTGAGAATCACCGTCAACGGTGTCGCATATGACGTACAGGTAGAAGAGCTGGGCGCTGACGCCGCTCCCGCTCCGGCGCCTGCCGCCGCTCCCAAAAAGACTCCCGCTCATGTGAAAGCCGCTCCCAAAAAGGTATCCGGCGGCGCGGGTGAAAAGGTCGCCGCGCCCATGCCCGGCACGATCGTATCCGTCAACGTGTCCGACGGTCAGTCCGTCAAGAAGGGCGACGTCCTCGTTGTGTTAGAGGCGATGAAGATGGAGAACGAGATCAAGGCGCCTAAGGACGGCACCGTCACCGGTATCTCCGTCAGCAAGGGCGAGAGTGTAGA
>CACWXE010000034.1 GCA_902764715.1 uncultured Ruminococcus sp.
CCTTCCTGAAAATGCTCGGCGGTATCTATGTCGACCGCGATTCCCACGACTTTGCCTTTATGGCTAAGTGTGAGAAGATCCTTAATAAAGGCAGGGTGATCGGTATCTGTCCCGAGGGCAGATTGCCGCGTAAGGATGAACCCCGACCGCTGCCGTTCAAGACCGGCGCGGCGTATCTCGCGCTGATGACCGATACGCCGATTATCCCGATGGTGACCAACGGTTCGTATTTCAATTTCAAAGAGCGTGCCCGTGTGATCATCGGCACGCCGATCATTCCCTCACAGGTCGCCGATCCCGCGCTGAGCGATAAAGAGAATATCGCCGCGCTGACCGACCTGATGAGGAACAAAACCATTAGTTTAGGAAAATTACTGCATGAACAATCAACCGAATAAAGCAAAGCTGTTTTCTCTCAAATACTTCTTTGTCGATTTTGTCAGAGTGACGGGAGCGCTCCCGACGCTGTTGTGGTACCGACCGAAGATCCTATTTGAGAACGAAGCGGCGAAACAAAAGATCAAAGGCGGCGCGCTGGTCATTTCCAACCACAACTGCTTTTTTGATCCTGTCTATGTGATGCTGGCGATCTGGTACCGCCGCCATCATTTTATCATCAATCAAGAGTTTTACGATACCAAGGCAAAGTGGTTTTTGGATCGCGTCATGTGTATCCCGATCGATACAAAGAACACCGGCTTTCAGACGATGAAGGTCATCAACGATCATCTGACCGGCGGCGATCTGGTTTCGATGTTTCCGGAGGGTCATATCAACGACGGCTCCGGCGAGATGCGCCAATTCAAAAGCGGCATGGTGCTGATGTCCATGCGCGCCAAGGTGCCGATCGTACCCGTCTATGTGCGCGAGCATAAGCCTCGCTCATCCAGACTGCGCGTCGTCATCGGCGAGCCGATCGATATCAATAAGCTGTACGCGGGCCGTCCGTCGATGTCCGATATCGAAGCGATCACCAACCGCCTGTTTGAAAAAGAAAACGAACTCAAAGCGATCGCCTTTCAGCGCTGATCGTTTGATTTAAAAAAGTCATTGCGAGGGGTAAACACGTGTGTTTATCCCCGCGGCAATCTCAACCGATATAAATAAGAACGGAGGAAATCATGTTTAGTCCGACTAAGGAAATCTTCAAACAATATACCGATCCCGAGCAGTTCGACCGCATCGTCGACAAAGACAGCGTGTCCGAGATGTGGCGGGATTCCGTCAACAGTTATCCCGACGTCATCGCGATCGAGGATGACGGTAAACGCTATACCTATGCTGATATCGAAGCGGACGTCAGCCGCCTGCGCACAGTCATCAAAAGCGATGATGACAAAAGCCTGCGCGTCGGCGTCTACTGCCCGAATTCCTATGATTTTGTCCGCGCGTTTTTGGCGGTGACGACGCTCGGCTATACCGCCGTCATCCTGCCCGCTCAGCTCGATCAGATGACGGTGTTCGGCTGTACGATGAAGTACGCGCTGGATGCGATCATCTATCATCCGTCGCTGAGCAAAAATACGGCGATCGTAGCGTCAAAGCGCCCCGATGTGGCGCTGATCTCGTCCGATACACAGGGCGATGCCGCGACCGAAATGGTATTCCCCTCGGGTGATACGCTGTGCGTCATCATGTTCACCGGCGGTACGACCGGCAAAAGCAAGGGCGCGCTACTTAGTAACGCCGCTGTTATGCAGGGTACGGTGAACGGCTGCTACGGCTATCGGGATGTGTTCAACCAGCGCTATTTGCTGATCCTGCCCTTATCCCATGTGTTCGGCTTGATCCGCAATCTGACCACTTCGCTCTATACCGGCTCCACATTGTTCATCTGCCGCAACAATAAAGATATGTTCCGCGATATCGCGATGTTCCGCCCGACCATTCTGGTAGCGGTGCCCGCACTGGCGGAAATGGCGCTGAACCTTTCCAAAAAGTTCAAAAAGAATATGCTCGGCGATTCGCTCAAAGCCATCATATGCGGCGCGGCGCCGGTACCGCCTTATTTGATCAAGGAATACAAAAAGGAATTCGATATCATGCTGCTGCCGGGCTACGGCTTGACGGAAAGCGCCAATCTGGTATCCGGTAATCCCGCGTATCTCACCAAGCCCGAATCCGTCGGCTTGATGTATCCGAATCAGGAGTACAAGATCGTCGACGGCGAACTGCTCTTAAAGGGCAGAAATATGATGTCCGGCTATGTCGGAGAAGAGGAAGACGGCGTCTATGACGAGGACGGCTTTTTCCGCACCGGCGATCTGGTTCGGATCGACGAGGACGGTTTCCTCTATATCACCGGCCGTATCAAGGAGATCATCGTTCTGCCCTCCGGCGAGAATATCTCTCCCGCGGAGTTGGAGGTCAAGTTCCTTGAGCTGAGCCTGATACAGGACGCGCAGGTGTATGAGGATGTGACCGGGAACGGCGCTCATATTTTGGCGCTCGAGGTCGTGCCCCGTATGCCGGAGATTGCCCGACTCGGTATCGAAAACATCGGACAACACCTGACTGCTGAGCTCGAAAAGATCAACAACACGTTGCCGACGTTCCAGCGGGTGTCACGCATCATCATCCGTGATTCCGATTTTGAACGTACTCCCAGTATGAAGATAAAGAGGTATAAAAAATGCTGAGCAGAGCGGAGATTTTTGAAAAACTGAAAGAGATTTTGCTCTTTGCCGACAATAAGAACCAGGCTGTGATCGAAAAATGTGACGAGAGCACCAAGCTCGTCACGGATCTGGGCTTTAATTCGGTATCGGTGCTCTACATGGTGATCGCCATTGAAGAGAGCTTCGGTATCGTGTTCGATAATGTGTCGATGAATGACTTTGAGACTATCGGCGACGTCGTCAGTTATATCGAGGCAAGGCTCAAATGAAGTGGGTATATCGTGAGTGTCAGTACGGCGACGTCATCCGCGTCAAGCTGGGTTCCGTTTATCACTACGGGATCTTTGCCTCAGAGGATGAGGTGATCGCGTTCGGACTGCCGCCGACAGCGGAAAATCTGAAAAATCAGCAGGATATCAAGGTGCTCGCTACCGATATCGACGTCTTTTCCTGCGGAAATCCGGTTGAAGTCGCGCAGCTGACGTTAAAAGAAAAACGCAAACGCCAAAGCCCCGACAAGACCGTATCCGCCGCACGAGCGCGGATCGGCGAAGGCGGCTATAATCTGATCCACAACAACTGCGAGCATTTTGTCAACGAAATCGTGTTCGGCAAAAAGATATCCGAACAGGAGCTGGAGGTGCGCCGCAAATGGATGCGCTTTTATGAAAACAAGGAAGGTTTATGATACTACTCTATATTGTTCTTGCCGTCATTTTGCTTTTGATCATCTTCTGGATCGCGCCCGGCATCGTGTGTTATCGCTCGATCTTCGGCAGACATCGTGTGTTGCCGCTTGATGATGAAAAGCTCAGCAAGCCCGCGATCGAACCGTTCAAGGAGCGCATGCTGCGCGATTATCGTTATCTGCGTGATCGTGGTTATGAACGCGTACAGGTGAAAGCAAAAGACGGCGTAATGCTGTGCGGCGATCTGTATGATAACGGCAGTGACCGCACCGTGATTATGGTACACGGCTTCAATGCCGATCCTTATGTCAATCTGGTATCGCCCGCGCGGTGGTTCTGTGATCAGGGCTTTAACGTGCTGGTGATATTTCAGCGCGCCCACGGCTGCAGCGGCGGAGATCGCTGCGGAATGGGCCTGCGTGAAAAGGACGACGTCGCGGTATGGCTCGATGAGGTGTTGAAGCGGGACGGCAAACAGCGTGTTTTGATGTACGGTACGTCGATGGGCGGCTCTACGCTCGCGTATCTCTCCGACACGCTGACGGAGGAGCGTGTGCCGTGCATGATGATCGACTGCGGCTTTATTTCCGCGGAAAACCAACTTTTGAGCGACGCGAAGCGTATGCACCTGCCGCCGCTGTTGATCCCGTATATCCGATGGCTCTGCCAAAAGGAGCAGAAGATCGATATCCGCGAGAAGACGACAGATCATTTGCGGCACGCCAAAAAACCGATCCTCTTTTTCCACGGAACGGCAGATCCCACCGTATCTCTGGAGGAGGGACGTAAAAACTATGAGGCATGTTCCTCGGAAAAGAAGTTTGTCGTCGTCGAAGGCGCGGGTCACACGACCGCCTTTTGCACCGATGAGAATCAGGTGACGACGGCGATGACTGACTTTCTTCAGGCATATTTCAAATAAGACTAATATAATTTGTAACAATCTTACAAGATCGTGAATCCGATAGATTTCTCTATCTGCAAATACAAAGGAGACTCTTATGAACGATTTTATTTTGATGGCGGACGCCGGTTGTGACCTCTCCGCCGAATTCCAGAAAAAGTATGATATCAAGATCATCGACGGACATCTTGTCCTGCCCGGTAAGGGCGACGTTCCCAGCTTTATGGAATGGAAGGATGTGACCCGCGAGGATTTTTACGCGGATCTGAAAAAGAATCCGTCCGATTTCGCTACCGCGCCCCCGAACACGGCGGAATATGAAAAGGCGTTTACGGCTTATGTGAAAGACGGTAAGCCCATTATCTGCATCACCATCTCGAGCGCCATGTCCGGCTCGCTCGACTTTGCGACCACTGCTCGTAAAAACATCCTCGACCAGTACCCCGACGCCAAGATCCGACTGGTCGACTCCATGCGCTACGGTCCCGGCTTCGGCTTGATGGTCGTGCACGCGGCGATGCTGCGCAGTGAGGGCAAGAGCTTTGAAGAGGTGTGCGATTATTTGGAGCAGAATAAGAATCGCTTCCATCAGGCGGGATGGCTGGATGATCTGAGCTTTGTCGCCAAGAAGGGCAGACTCACGCATCCCAAGGCGTTTTTCGGCACCCTCGCCGGGATCAAGCCGATCGGCGAATTCGATTCCGGCGGTATGACGACCGTGCTCGGTAAGGCAAAGGGCGCTAAGGCGGCGTATGCGGTCTTGATGAAGTACATCGAAGCGACCATCGAAAACCCCGAGGATCAGGTGATCTTCATCGCCCAGTCCTGCCGTTATCCGCAGGCAGAGGTCTACAAGAAGATGATCGAAGACAAATTCCACCCCAAGGCGGTCTGTATCAACGACGTATACCCGTTCTGCGGTATCAACGTCGGACCCGGACTGATGGCGGCGTATTATGTCGGCAAACCGATCTCCGATGATCTGAGCGCCGAACGCGCCTTGATCGAACAGTTTATTTCCGAAGGAAAATAAGTTATTGCGTCCATGAACCCTGTTTATAAGGAATGTCTATGAGAAGAATCAACGGAATCCATCTGGAAAAAATGATGAATAACGGGCTCTCGTACCTCCAACAGCATGAGGAAGAGGTCAATCGCCTCAACGTGTTTCCCGTTCCCGACGGCGATACCGGCACCAATATGGCGCTGACCCTCGGCAACGGCACCCGCTACGCGAAATCCGATGAACACGCCGGCGCCTATCTGCGCAGTCTTTCCGACGGTATGCTGCTCGGCGCGCGCGGGAATTCCGGCGTGATCCTGTCGCAGTTTTACCGCGGCCTTGCGGATGAGCTGGTACGCACGCCGATCATCGGACCGGGTGAGCTGCGCGCGGGACTGATCCGCGGCTACCGCACCGCCTATGAGGCGGTCGTGCATCCGGTCGAGGGCACGATCCTGTCCGTCGCGCGGGAGGGTATCGAGCATATCCGCACCCAGATCACGCGCAACTCCTCGATCGAAAGCATCCTGTCGATGTATATCGCCGAGATGCGCAAGACCCTGTCCTATACGCCCGAGATGCTCAGCGTGCTCAAGGAAGCAGGCGTGGTCGACAGCGGCGCCTACGGCTTTATTCTGATCACCGAGGGAATGCTCAAGTGCCTGTACGGCGAGGTCATCGACCCTGTTGAGGTGCCCGCGCCGATAACGCAGCAGCCCTTGGTCGATCTGTCGCTGTTCAATGAGACCTCCGAGTTTTCGGACGGCTACTGCACGGAGTTCATTCTCCAGCGCCTGACCAATCCCCGCTACCGACAGGAGTTCGACAAACAGAGCTTTATCTCGGAGCTGCGCTTCTTCGGCAATTCGATCGCGGTCGTGGTCAACGGTATGCGCGTCAAGGTGCATATCCATACGCTCTATCCCGCCAAGGTCATCGCCTTCGCACAGCAGTACGGCGAGTTTTTGACCTTCAAGATGGAGAATATGCAGGTACAGCACAACGAGCATGATCTGGAGATCGCGAAGAAGAAGGAGCACAAAGCGCTTGCGGTGATCGCGGTCGTCAACGGTGAGGGAATGAAAAAGCTGTTTGAGGATTTCGGCTGTGATATCGTCATCGACGGCGGTACCACGATGAATACCTCCTCGGCGGAGTTCTTAGAGGCGTTCGATGCGCTCGACGCCGACGAGATCGTGATCCTGCCGAACAATCCCAATATCATCCTCGCCGCGCACCAAGCGGTCGAGCTATCCAAACGCCGCCATATCATCGTGATTGAGTCCGGAAGCGTCGCGCAGGGCTACTTTGCGATGGCAATGGATGTTCCGGACAGCGATGACGCGCCGTTCCGTGTTTCACAGATGAAGAGCGGTATCGAGAATATCGCCACCGTCAGCCAGACGGTTGCCTCACGCGATTACAGCTATCATCAGATCAGCTGCCGCAAGGGCGACGAGATCGCGCTGCTCGACGGTGAGATCGTCAGCGTCGGTTCCGACTATGCAAAAACCATCCTCGACGCGATTGCCGCCATCGAGGATATCGACGAGAAAGAGACCTGTGTGATCTTTCGAGGAACGGGTGTTGACGAGGATAGGGGAGAAGAGCTGTGCGAGAGCCTCTCAGCCCGCTATCCGCTGATGGACTTTGAATGTATCGACGGCGGTCAGGAGATCTATCACTGGATCATCGGCTTAGCCTAAGGAGAGATTATGCCAATTTGGATTTGGATCGTTATCGCGGTCATCATACTGGGGCTTTTGCCTCTGCCGATCCTCGCTTACTATCTCTACTCGGTTCTTCTGGTACGAACGTCAAAGAAGAAATGGGGCAGAGAGTGCAGTATTCCCGATGACGAGGAATATAAGAGGATGTTTGATATCGGCATTGAGTGGGAGAAGCAGTATCATTCACAAAAACGGCCGGTCGAGGTCGTCAGCGACGGACTCAAGCTGGTTGGAGAGTATTTCGATTTCGGTTCCGATACCTCGGTGATCATCATCGCGGGACGCATGGAATCGCTGTTGTACTCCTATTATTTCGCGGAGCCCTACCGCCGACTCGGCTATAACATCCTCGTGATCGACAACCGTGCCCACGGTCTGTCCGAGGGCAAGTACCTGTCGCTCGGTGCCAAGGAATACCGTGATATCCTGCGCTGGGGCGGATTGCTCCATGATCGCTTTCATCAAAAAAGCATCGTGATCCACGGTATCTGCATCGGATCCTGTGTCGGATTGTTCGCGCTTTGCTCGCCCGACTGTCCCGATTACTTCAAGGCGATGGCGGCGGAAGGGATGTTCACCACCTTCAAGGATTCCTTTGTCAATCATCTGATCGACGGTCATCATCCTGTTCAGCCCGCGACCTTCCTCGTGACGCTGTACATCCGTATCTTTGCGGGAGCGGACGTCGTGCATGACGGACCCTTGTATCGGATCGATCAGCTCAAAAAACCGATCCTTTTCCTGCACAGCAAGGAGGATGTCTTTTCTCTGCCGTCTGAGGTGCAGCAGGTTTATGATCGCTGTACAAGCGAGAAGAAGCTGGTCTGGTTTGAAAAGGGCGCCCATTCGCGCGTGCGTATCAACGCCCCCGAAAGATATGACGAAACTGTTATTGACTTTTTTGACCGTTTAGATATATAATACTATCGTTAAATATTCATAAATCGGATCAATACCGGTATCGGATCATTCCTGTACCTTATCCGATCAATACTTTCAGGAGGTTACTCATGATTTGTAAACAATGCGGAAACGAACTTTCTCCCGACGCAAAGTTTTGCGGTGTATGCGGCACGGCAGTTGATGTGACGGTCAACGGTCAACCGGTCGAGGATACCGAACCGATGAATGCACAGCCGGTGTACGCTCAGCCCGACCGGGCGCAGTACGCACAGCCTGCACAGCCGGTGTACGCTCAGCCCGATCAGCAGCAGTACGCTCAGCCTGCACAACCGCAGTACACGCAGCCTGCACATCCGCAGTACGCACAGCCTGTTCAGCAGCAGTATGCACAGCCCGAACAGCCGCAGTATTATGCACAGCAGCCTCAGTACGGTCAGCCTCCTTACGCACCGCAATACAATGCCGGTGCTGTCGTAGAGGATCCCAATGAGCGCGCGCAGTCCAAGTCCTGCCTGATTTTCGGTATTCTGGCGATCGCGTTCGGTTCATCTTTCTATCTGTCTTTCCTCGGTATCATCTTCGGCGCTATCGCAAGAAGCAAGGCTAAGACATATATGATGAGTTACCCGCTGGTCGGCCGCGCAAAGGTTGGCCGCATCTTGGGTACGGTCGGTTTTGTTTTGGGTATCATCCTTACGGTGTTCTTTACCATATGGCTGATCGTTGTGATCGCCGCTGCCGGCAGTGCTTATTATTACTATTAATTGAAGATCTCCGGGGGCAAAACGATTGTCCCCGGTTTTTGCTTTTTGCGCATAATACAGTCGGTCACGGACATGATACAGAGAGGAGTGTTATATACTGGTTTTTATTGAAAAACAGTATTACTTATGAAACGAAATAAATATGTGAAACGGGTGCTTTCTGCTCTTTTGATCTTTATCCTCTCATTCTCTGTGCTCTCCATGGCAGTGACCGTGATCTTCTTCCATATGGCGTTCCCGCGCAGTGATACGCCGAGTGAATTCGCCTATTCTTATTCACAGATGGAATCGGATGGTTATTCCTATCAACGGGTCAGCTTCCCCTCCGGCTGCAACACCCTGATCGGTTATTGCTTTGCGCCCGATGATCCCCAAGCGCTGGTCGTGATCGCGGCGGGTATCGGCGACGGCGGTTCATCCCACCTGCCCGAGATGAGAGAATTTGTCGACTGCGGTTACGCCGTATTATGCTATGACGCGACCGGCGTAGGGGAGAGCGAGGGCAGCGGTAAGGGCGGCTTATCTCAACCCGCGCTGGATCTGCGCGCTGCGCTTCACTACACTGCCGATGATGATCGATTCTCAAAGCTGCCCATCCTGCTGTACGGTCATTCCGCGGGAGGATACGCGGCGGCGACCTGTCTGGATGACGATCGGGTCAAGGCGGCGGTCATCATATCGGGCTTTGACCATCCCGTACAGCTGATGCGGGATTCCGCGCGTTCCTATGTCGGGATCCTCGCCGATGTGGAATATCCGTTTTTGCTTTTGGAAAATCAGCTGTCGTTCGGCAGTTGTCAAAAGGCATCCGCTTGCATCAACAGCGTGCCGACGCCTGTAGCCGTATACGAGGGCGCGGATGATGAGCGTGTACCGCGCTCCCAGCGTTTGAGTACGACGCTTGATCAGTCCGGGCGAACAAACGTCAGTATCCATCTGTGTGAGGAACCGCTCCGCAGCGGTCACACCGGCATGTGGCTGTCAAAGGACGCGCTCAGCTATCGGCTGTCGCACATGGATGATACGCCTGTTGATCTCGAGAAAAGCAATCTGCTCGATCACGAGTATATCCAATCGATCCTGCGCTTTTATCGATCGGCGTTGCAGTTTTGAACTGACAAAAACGGTGAAAAGACTTGTATATTTTAATCATATCATGTATGATAGTAGCATATTATGCTCGGAGATGTGAAAAATGAAACTGAAAAAAGAGTTTATTGTACACAATGTCGGAGATGAGACCCTTTTGGTGCCGACTGCCGAGGCTGACTTTCACGGTCTGGTGCAGGGCAACAAAACGGTGGATACGATATTGAATTGCTTGGCGGAAGACACGACGGAAGAACTGATTCTTATTGCTTTAAAAGAAAAATATGACGGTGATGAAGCCGATATGCGCGCCGATATCGCCGATGTGATCGCAAAGATGCGCACGATCGGAGCGATCGATGAGTAAGTCGACCTTTGAAGAGGTGCTCGCCGAGAAAGGCACGCTCATTTACACCAACGTCGGTGACAGTATGTATCCGCTGATCAAACCGCGTGATCTGCTGGTCATCAAACGCCCCGAGCTGCCGCTGAAGCGGCTGGATATCCCGCTCTATAAGCGCGACAGCGGTCAGTATGTCCTGCACCGTATTCTTAAGGTGCGCAAGGATGATTACCTGATCTGCGGCGATAATCGGGTGGGAACAGAGTCGGGCATCACCGACAGACATATTATCGGCGTGCTGACCGATATCATCCGCAACGGAGAGACCATCTCGGTGTACAGCACCAAGAACCGTATCTACGCGCACCTTTATTGCGGCTTTATACCGCTTAAACGCGTTATCTTTCGTATCAAGCAAGTGTTAAAATAATGATGGTTCCCGAAACCTGTATTCTGAAAAATGGTGATTGTATGATGAAAAGAATTGTATCGATGCTTCTTTGCGTCATGATGACAGCATCTTTGGCGGCATTTCACGCGTCTGCCGAAGACACATTGTTTTCCGGTGAGCCCGAACCCGTCGTGCCCGATGACGCGGCGTTTTTTACCGATGGTTTCAAAAAGACCGATACGGATCTGGCTTCGACCGGTGTGACGCTCGATGATCCCGTCATCGTGCCCCGCATCGTTGTGACGACCGAAAACGGCAACGGTACCACCCTGCAAAAAGAGGACGGCTATCAGAGCGCGTCTGTCAGTATCACCGATACGGATGGTTCGGTGCTCAGCGACAGCTGTACCTTCAAGGTGCGCGGCAACACCTCCGCGATGGCGGCGATCGGTAAGAAAGCCTATACGTTCAAATTCGAGAAGAAAAAGGATGTTCTCGGAATGGGTAAGGGAAAAAAGTGGGTGCTGCTCGCGAACACGTTTGACCCCACGATGCTGCGCAATTATATGGCATTTGAGTTTGCTCACCATCTCGGCTTGCCGTATACCTCCGAGCACCGCTTTGTCGAGGTGTTTCTCGACGGTTCCTACCGCGGCTGTTATGAGCTCGTTGAACCTGTCCAAGAGGGTAAGGAGCGCGTCAATATCGACATCGAGTCCAACGACGGCAAAAAGGACTTTTTGATCGAGTATGAGAGGACGCGTCTGGAACCGGATGTGATCTATTTTACGGTCGACGGTCTGCGCTTTATCGCGAGTGATCCCGACGAGCCGGATGAGGATCAGCTCAATTACATCACCGAAACCTTGACCGCTGTCACCGATACGATGAGGAACGGCAACAGGGAAGAGATCGAAGAAGTGATTGATGTGCCGTCCTTCGTCAAATTCTACCTGCTCAATGAGTTCTTCAAAACCATGGACTTTGATGAGAGCTCCGTGTTCTTCTTCTATAAGGACGGCAAACTCTATGCGGGTCCCGCGTGGGATTACGATATGTCCACCGGCAATACGAATGCCGATCTCGTTTCGGCTCACGCCAGAAACACCGCAAAGACGGACGGTATTCTGCAGGATACCAAGAACTTCTACAAGT
>CACWXE010000035.1 GCA_902764715.1 uncultured Ruminococcus sp.
CTCCGCCCCGTAAAGGCCGATATCCTGCATGGCCGCGACGAGGATGTCCTCCGCCGCCGACCTCATCTTTCTTCTTGCCGAAGCCAGCATCATTGCGACGTCCTTCCCTGTCTGCTGGATGAGGATGCTTCCGATCCTGTCGTATGCCTCCTCTTCAGCTTTCTGCATCCATTCCTCCTTTTTGCGTCCGTACTGGGAGAGAGCCTCCATGTATGCAATCCGGGAATACGCCTGTGCAAGGTCGTGCGCCATTGCGACCCGCTGCATGTCCGGCCCGGGACGAACGTATTCCGCTTCGAGGATTTCCTCTTCTTTCTCTCTTATTTCTTCTATCATGTTAATCTTCCTCCTTTTTCTTCTTTTGCTTTTTTCACTTTCCGCTTTTCATGATATGACAGAGGGGGAGGAATACGAACTTCCCCCTTTTTCCGGAACGTTCTTATTTAAGAAAAACAAAAACAAAAAATAAAAAAGAGACGGTCATGACCGGTCTCTTCTCCTGCATGCGGAATCCTTTCTTCTTCCCTTCTTTTCCTTCCCCTTCCTCTTTCTGAAGGATGCGTGTCTCATCGTCCTTGTTCCGTATGTCCGGTGCTGGCTTCCGTAGTCGTAGAGGAACGTGTCCGCTCTTCCTCTTGCCTTCATCTTCCTCATGATGCGGTCGAGGTCGAAGGGGTGGATGACCGCATTCTCCCGCATGATGTTCCCTGCCTGGATGAAGTCCTCTCCGGAAAGGAGGATGATCATTCCCGTGCTGACGTAGCTGGCCATCTTCAGGGAACCTGCCTCAATGACGTCCGGATAGATGACGTACTTCTCGCTGTCCCTTTCCGTGCAGCGGACGGCTTCGGCGAACATCTCGGGAGAACGGTACCTGTCTGCATGGAGTCCGTCGATCTGTAGGAGCTCGATGTCGTGCCCTGAACGCTCTCTCGTGTCGATGACCAGGAAGAGGTGTCCATGGAGGACAAACGTCCTTGACGGCCTGTCCCTCTGAGGGACGACGATATGAGGAATGTAGACGATCTGCCCGGGACGGAGCCAGCTGATGTCGCTACTGTCATGACGCTCTACGGGAGGCATCCCGTCTGGCGTGGGAAGGTTGCAGGAAGCGTCTCCCGCAAGGATGCATCTCCGTATCTCGCTTACAGGCTTGCTTGGCAGTCTTCCGCCTCTTTCTTCTGTTTCTCTTTTTCTGTCGTCTGTCATGGTCACCCCTCCTCTTTGGTCCTTTTTCATCTTTCGCTTTTTCTCTTCTTTCTGTTTTTCGATTTTTCTTCTTCTCCCGTTCTCGTCTTCCTGATTCCATCTTAGAAAAGACGAGGATAAAAATGAACCTCCGTGGATTTCCCTAAAAAGGAAGGCAAAAGGAAAGGAAATGGAGAAAGGGGTGGAAGGCGAAAGAAGAAGAGGGAAGAAAAAAGACAGAACGCTATTGCGCTCCGTCTTTCTCTTCTTTTCGTTTTTTTTCAGATCTCTCCTGCATGAGGGCTTCCTGCTGCGGAAAGAATCAGCCTTGCCGTCTTCCTGTCGAAGTCTTCCGCCTCTGGGGACTGTCCGATCGGTCTCGTCCATTCCCGTATCTGGCGGAGGCTGTCGATCTGCTGCCTGCTCATTCCGATGTCATCCGTCAGGTGGGCGACGATGGTCTCTGCCATGCTGACGATCTCCTCCTCTGGCATTGCAGAAAGAAGGATATTCCTGACTCCCGGCTGGATGCCTGCATCAAGCAGCAGCTCTCCTTTTTCGATTTCCTTTCTTTCCTCCTCCGTCAGGAAGAATTCCGCATTCTCCCTTCCTTCTTCTTCGCAGGATTCCGGCGTCCTGCTGATTCCCGCAAGAGCTGTCATCATGTCGATGAGGATCTCCGTCTCAGCCATTGTCCTGTCGTCTCCGTCAAGGGATGAAGCCTCTGCGATGATGTCGGATCCGCTTCTTCTTCCGTACCGTCTCATGAAGGAGGGGAAGTCAGCTGTATCTGGATCCGCCTGCTGCTCGAGATACGACTCGACGATGCTGTCAGCCGCCTCCCGAGGAAGGCAGAGCATCCGTGCTCCTCCTGCAATCCGTGAGAAATATAATAATAATTTGGTTGAGATTGCCACAGCCCGCATATCGATCGTCATTGCGAGGAGGGTTTGACGCGCGTGTCAAACCCGACGCGGCAATCTCAACCTTAACTTTGCGGGCTTCGCAATAACTAAAGAACATAATGCGTACACTGTTTGAATTTGAAGCGCCCAACGTATGGACAGCGCTGGCGGAATCCGACAAGCCGATCGTCCTGTACGGAATGGGCAACGGCGCCGATAAGGTGCTGGATGAATTGGAAAAACGAAACATCAAAGCCGCAGGCGTGATGGCGAGCGACGACTTTTGCCGCTATCAGGAATACCGCGGATTCACCGTGCGGAAGCAGAGCGACTTTGAGCGGCAATTCGATGACTTTGTGATCGCTCTGTGCTTCGGCAGTTCCCTGCCCGATGTGACGGCGCACATCCGCCGTGTCGCCGAACAGCACAGGCTGCTCATCCCGAACATCCCCGTCGCGGGAGAGAACTTGATGACGGACGCTTTTATCGCCGAACATCGGCAGGAGATCGAGCAGGCGTATTCCCTGCTCGCGGATGAAGCATCACAGATCGTTTTCAAAGGCGCGCTCGATTTCTACTATACCGGCGAGCTGAAATATCTTGATCGGATCGAGAGCGATAAGGACGAGGTGTTTAAAAAGATCCTGCGTCTGAAAGATGAGCGCTATCTCGACCTCGGCGCTTACCGCGGCGACACGGTGGACGAATTCCTGCGCTATACGGACGGGTACGAAAGCATCACCGCCGTCGAGCCGAATCCGAAGAATTATCAAAAGCTGTGTGAGCATATCGCCGATCTCGAAAACACGACCGCGCTCCATGCCGGGATCGCCGACCGTGTCGGCACGATGACGATCAGCAAGAAGGCGGGTCGGATGCCGGTACTGGGCGATAAAAACGGCGTGGAGATCCCGGTGACGACCGTGGATCAGATCGACTGCTCCCCCACCTACATCAAAATCGATATCGAGGGGATGGAGCACCAGATGCTCAGCGGCGCGGCGCACACTTTGCGCGCGATGAAGCCGAAGCTGAACCTCGCTGCCTATCATCGGACGGAGGACTTCTTCTCGCTGATCCTCCGACTGCATGAGATCGTTCCCGACTACCGGATCTATCTGCGCAAGCACCCGTATATCCCCTGCTGGGATCTGAATATCTACGCGGTGTAAATGAAGTTACTTTCGGGAGGAGCAAGCACCTCCCCTACAGGAAACGTTGCAGAGGATTTGTAGGGGAGCGGCTTGCTGCTCCCGCGGCAGGGCATTGGTCAAGAAGTCATGTCAGTCAAGGAGATGTGCATTTTCGTAGGGATGGTCATTGACCATCCACAGAATGACGGACGATCCTGATATCGAAAGCGTGAGATAGCGGAGAAGTGTTCCTGCTATGCGGACGACCGATGGTCGTCCCTACGACAAAATTGATTTGCTTCGCGGTTCAGTGACATATAACGGAAACGTTACGGTACGTCGCAAGCGCCGTACCCTACGGAGAAATTGATTTGCTTCGCGGTTCAGTGACATATACCGGAAAACATCGGGAGGAGCACCCCTCCCCTACAATGGTTTTCATTTAATAAAGCGCTTCTGCCAACCCATGACAGAAGCGCTCTTTTTATGCTTTCTTTGATTTTGCGGGGAGCTTGATATTGATCAGCACCACGGACAGGAACACCAGCGCGACGCCCAGATAGCCGAAGGGAACATTGAGCGGTTCGCTGAACACCACCGCGCCGATGATCGTCGCCACCACGGGCTCGACCGTCGCGATGATGGACGCGGTGCTCGACGCAATATACTTGAGCCCGAGCGTATAGAATACATACGGCAATACGCAGGACACCAACGCAAACAACAACGCGTAGCCCGCACTGCCCCAATCGGCGAACACCACCTTGACGACGGGACGGATGTCCGTCACGCACAGGCAGAATACCGCCGAGAACAGAAAGGTGTAGAGCGTGATGGTGAACGGCTCATAGCCCCTGTTCAGCGCGAATCGCGAGAAGATCGAATACAGCGCGTAGCAGACACGTTCAGCTCGCCGCCGATCACTCCCGTCGTCATCGCGCAGCCCAAGACCGCCAGCACCAGTGAGATCGCCTTGGGGATCGTCATCTTCTCTTTGAAGAAGATCAGCGAGAACAGCATGACGAACGCGGGCGCGGTATAGAGCAGAACTGCCGCGACGGAAAGGGAACTTAATTCTATTGAAGAAAAATAACAGTAGGTGAACAGCCCGACGCTGATGACGCCCGAGCCGATGAAGATCCAAATATCCTTCAGATGAATGATAAACAAGCTTCGTTTATAGATCAGCACGAACAGCGCAAACAGGATCGCCGCGATCACCATACGCACGGCGACGGTCTGCATGGAGCTCAGCCCCAAAGCGTTATATCGCCGCACGAAGATGCCGATACAGCCCCATAGCGTACCGGCAAGCAATACAAAGAATACAGCCAACCGCTTCATATTCCCTCCAAGGTAAACAAGTAAGAATAATGGTAGCCGCAAAAGCAAACAGAATGAAAGATCACATTCGAATACACTTATGATACCTTACCGACGCGGCAACCCTCCGTCTCGGACACGCGTGTCCGAGCCACCTCCCTTAGGAAAGGGAGGCTATTACGCCATAAAATCCTCGATCGTCAATTCATCCTGCGCGCACGCGAGCAGCAGCTTCATATACGCACACTCGGGGGCGATATCATAGAGCGGGATCGCGCCCGCGTTGATCGCGTCGACTGTAGTTTGATAGCGTTTTCTGCCGCTGTGGAGCGGCGCGAGGAATACCGGGAGCGCGGGATGCGCCTGCACCCACGGCACAAAGCGGTCGGCATCCAGCGTCCCGCTGTGATATAGCGTATGGAGTACCGCCCTCACTCCGTCCGTGCCGATCCTCGCATAATCCTGCATGGGATACGCCGTCAGCATCAAAGCGTTGTCGCTGATACACGGCAGATGACCGCGGTCGAACACCCGCGGGATATGCTGTGCGATATAGGAGCGCTTCTCATGCAAAGCGCCGTTTTCAAACACACCGTAAGCGCCGTCGAAGCTGTCGAAATCATCGAAAAAGTCCGACTGTCTGAGGTCGGTGGCGGCGTGTACATACAGCACGCCGTCCGTGTTGCGGTACGGCACCAGCACGCCGCGCGCACCCTGTCCGATCAGGTCGACGGCACAGGAGAAATTCTCATATCCGTTGCTGTCGGGCGCGGTCAGGATCTTGTTCGCCGCGACGACCATCACCGGGATCGGACAATCGCCGAGCAACAGACCGACAAAAGCGGAAAGATAAGCGAGGCTGTCGCTGCCCGCCGTGACGATCACACCGTCATAGGCGGCGGTATCGACGTCAAACAGCGCCTTAGCCAGTGTGTTGCAATCATCGCACGTAAGGCTTTCGCTGAGGATGTTCAGCGGATGAACGGTATCGAATTGAACGTCACCGTGCTCCGAAATATAGCGGTCGACGACCGCGCTTCTGCCGTCACGGCGCACGTTGATACTGCCGCCGTCAAAGGACGAGCCGATCGTACCGCCGGTCATGATCAGTAAAATGTTCATGGTTAACCTCACTTACAGAGTAATAAACAGCCTTCCCATTGAGTAAATTCAGATTAAATCAACGTAATAATAACGGTGTCATTGCGAAGCCCGCATCGGTTAAGGTTGAGATTGCCACGTCGGGCTCGGTCGCCCTCCTCGCAATGACTATTCATTTGCGGGCTGTGGCAATCCCCCCTGTCATTCATGTCTTGAACAGTGAGATTCTACTCCTATCAAGGGGGTTCCCACGGTCGCTTAATAGCTCCCTCGGAATGACAACGAATACGAAAACTATATTAATCAATGTTTACTAAAGGGGAAGGCTTTTTCCCTCTCTTTTAAAATAAGCCCGCCGAAAAGGCGGGCGTTACTTTTATGATGCGTTTTATTTCTTCTCTAATTCCTCGAGAATGACTTTCTTGATGTTCGGAGCGGTGAGTCCGAAGATATCCAGCAGTTCCTTAGCGGGGCCCGAATAGCCGAACTCATCATTGACGCCGATCCTGCGGACAGGCACGGGGCACTCGGAGGAGGTGACCTCGCATACCGCGTCAGCCAAGCCGCCGATCACGTTGTGCTCCTCGACAGTGATGATCCTGCCGGTCTCCTGAGCCGCTTTGATGATGATCTCACGGTCGATGGGCTTGATGGTGTGGATGTTGATCAGGCGCACGCTCTTGCCCTCTTTTCTGAGCTCGTCGACAGCCTTGAGGCTCTCAAGCACGCACAGACCGGTCGCGATGACGGTGATATCCGCGCCCTCGCGCAGGGTGATACCCTTGCCCCAATGGAACTCATAGGTCTCGGGGTCGTTGAAGCTGTCGATCGCCAGTCTGCCCAGACGGATGTAGACGGGGCCCTCATACTCGAGCGCCGCCTTGGTAGCCGCCTTCATCTCCCAGTGGTCGGCGGGATTGAGCACGACCATGCCGGGGATGGTGCGCATGATACCGATATCCTCGAGGCACTGGTGGGTCGCGCCGTCCTCACCGGTAGAGATACCGGCGTGAGAACCCGCGATCTTTACATTTAAGTTCGGATAAGCAACAGAGTTGCGGATCTGCTCAAACGCTCTGCCGGTGGCGAACATCGCAAAGGAAGCCGCTACGGGAGTTTTGCCGGACGCCGCCAGACCTGCCGCTACGCCGACCATGTTCGCCTCTGCGATACCGCAGTCAAAGAAACGGTCGGGATGCGCGTCGCGGAAGATCGCGGTGTTGGTCGCCGCCGCGAGGTCAGCGTCCAGAACAACGATGTCGGGGCGAGAATCAGCTAATTCGCTCAGAGCCTCGCCGAAGCTCACGCGTGTTGCCTTGGTAATGATTTCTGCCATCTTACGCCTCCAGTTCCGCGAGCTGTGCTTCCAGCTCAGCCATCGCTACCTTGAATTCATCCGCGTTGGTCGCCTTGCCGTGCCAGCCGACCTGGTTCTCCATAAAGGAAACGCCTTTGCCCTTGACCGTCTTCATGATGATCGCAAAGGGCTTGTCGGAGGATTTCGCCTGCGCCATCGCGTCTTCGATCTGATCAAAATCGTGACCGTCGATGATGACGGTGTCAAAGCCGAAGGACTCGAACTTGGTGTCGAGCGGCTCAACGCCGCCGATCTCAGCGGTGGTGCCGTCGATCTGCAGACCGTTGCAGTCTACGATGATCGTCAGATTGTTGAGGTCATGGTGACCGGCAAACATCGCCGCCTCCCATACCTCGCCTTCCTCGCACTCGCCGTCGCCGAGCACGGAATATACGCGGTAATCTTTATGATCCATCTTTGCGGCGAGCGCCATACCGCACGCGGCGGAAACGCCCTGTCCCAAAGAACCGGAGCTCATATCGATACCGGGGGTACCCTTCATATCGGGATGACCCTGTAACATAGCTCCGACATGACGGAGCACCTCGAGTTCTTTCCAGTCAAAATAGCCCTTGAGCGCCAAAACGGCGTACAGGCTCGGACAGCAATGTCCCTTAGATAATACAAAACGGTCTCTGTCAGCCCAATCGGGATTGGCGGGATCTACGTTCATCTCCTTAAAATACAGATAAGTGAACATGTCCGCCGCCGACAGCGATCCGCCCGGATGTCCGGATTTCGCGTGAAATGTACCGATGATGGCGCCCATTCTCGCCTTGCAAGCGAGAATCTCGAGATTTCTCTTTTCAGCCTGATTCATCCTTATGCCTCCCCAAAATAATCCAGCATTTACAGAGCGGTCGTATAGCACACCACTCCAGAATACAATCATACTCTACCACATTTTTCTCAAAATATTTTTCATTATGTGAAAAAAGCCGAAAATAGGTCAATTATATTGAAACTACCTAAAAATTATGATACAATCCCATCGTAAAGGAGCGAAATGTATATGTTGCTGACTGCCGATATCGGGAATACCAATATCAAGTTTGGTATCTTCAATCAAAGGGAGCTGATCCGTACGCTGACCATCTCCTGTAACAAGGCAAAAACCGCCGATGAATACGGAGTGGAGCTATACTCGCTGATCCGCGTGATGGGCATCCACCGTGATGATTTTTCCGGCTGTATCATCAGCTCCGTCGTTCCGCTCATCACCACACGCATCGAGGACGCCGTGCGCGATATCCTCGGCGTGGATTCCGTCATCGTCGGCCCCGGCGTCAAGACGGGACTGAACATCTGCATCGAAGATCCGTCCACCCTGGGCGCGGATCTGGTATGCGCCTGTGTCGCCGCGAACGCGTCCCACAAGCCGCCGATGATCGTCATCAGCATGGGTACGGCGACCGTATGGTGCGTGATCGATCAACACGGCAACATGATCGGCTGTCCGATCGCGCCGGGTCTGTCCATCTCGCTGGAGGCGCTGACCAAGAACACGGCGCTGCTGCAGGGGGTCAACTTCACCGCTCCTACGTCCGTCATCGGTAAAAATACCGACAAGAGTATCCGCGCGGGCGTGGTATGGGGCACGGTGTGCATGATCGACGGCATGATCGACAAGATCGAAAAGGAACTCGGTCAGGAATGTCATGTCATCGCCACCGGCGGACTCGCCAAAACGATCATCAGCCACTGTGAGCACAAGATCGAGCTGCAGGAAAACCTGATCCTCAACGGTCTGTGCCGGATCTATGAGAAGAATAAAAAAGGTGAATGGTAAATAGCGAAGGGTAAACGGTTTTGGTAATTACTTCGTCTTCAAAAGCATCTATCAATCAGGTGAGGGCGGGCAGTGGCGCTTAGCCAATCGCAGATAACTCTGCTCTTGGAGCGCTGTTGCATGGGAGTTGTAGACCAAATCACAGATTTGGACAACTCCTCAAGCCCTCCCATCACCGTTAACCGTTCTCCGTTAACCGTTAACCATAAATATTGCGCTTCACCGCGCCGAATTCTTTCGGCAATCATGCGGGAGGCAGCAGGAGGTTTTTTATGTCAAACGCAAAAACAAACACCTACAAGCTGACGGGCCTCGGAATCCTGACAGCCATCATTGTTGTGCTGCAGGTATTCACTACGTTCGTCCACTTCGGACCGTTCTCGATCACCCTCGCTCTGATCCCGATCGTAGTCGGCGCCGCCATGTACGGCAAGGGCGCGGGCGCGTATCTGGGCGCGGTATTCAGCGTGGTCGTCGTGATCATGTGCATCACCGGCGGTGATCCGGGCGGCGCAATGGTATGGGCGGCAAACCCCATCATGTGCGTCATCATGTGCATGCTCAAGGGTACGGTCGCGGGCTTCTTAGCCGGCTGGATGTATGAGCTGATCGCTCCCAAAAACCAGCTTGTCGGCGTGATCGTCGCGGCGCTGGTCTCCCCCATCGCCAACACCGGTATCTTCATCATCGGTATGCTGCTGTTCTTTAAGGACACCCTGTCGGCATGGGCAGGCGGCACCGATCTGCTGACCTACATCATCCTCGGTCTGACCGGCGTCAACTTCCTCATCGAGCTGGGTGTGAACCTTGTGCTCAGCCCGATCGTCGTCAAGATCATTGAAGCGGTCAAGAAAACCAATAAAGCATAATCTTTTCATCAGTTGAGATTGCCGCGGCAACCCTCCGCCCTCCGGGCACCTCCCTTAGGAAAGGGAGGCGTTGCCTCGCAATGACAACAGATAGACAAAGCGCTCTGTATCACACGGTACAGAGCGCTGTTTTTATTCACTATCATTTTGATCCGCTTCATCCGTCGGTTCGGGATCGGGCGGATCATCCGGCTCGGGGAGTTCTTCCCCGGGCTTTTCTGTTGCGGTATTGGATCGATTCTTTGTTTTTCTGCCGATGAGGATACCAAGCCATACCAGCCCGCCGATCAACAGCGGGATCCCCGCGCCGATCAGTATCCATTTGAGTACGCTGTCACTCCGCCGCAGGTCAAAAACTCCGGGCGGCGATTCTTCATCGCCATCATCTGCATTACTTAGCTCGGAACCGCCCGCGCCGCGTTTGGCGGCCGCGGTGCCGGAGGAAGTCCCGTCGGTACGGCTTACAGCGGCGGCGGCTTCGACGTCGTCCTTGCCGAGCTTGACGGTCAGAGAATGATCGCTCCAATCGGACAACAGCTTCCTGTCCGCGTCAGCCGCCTGAGACATATGCAGGGTGAAGTCCGTCGAGCCCTCCTTGAGCGCCTTGAACGACACACGGCAGAGCTTTCCGCTGACCGGTTTTTCGGAGGCAAAAGCGAATGCGACCTTGCCCTTCTCTGAATGGTCGCGCACCGTCGCCGCGCTGTCGTCGGCAACAACGGAATAATAGCCGACCATATCATTGGCAAAGCGCAGTTCAAACACCGCCGCGGTCACTTCGCGGGCGCTGTAAACATCGATATAAAAGACGGCGCTTCTCTCCGAACGGGGCGTGTATTCGATGGAGCAATCCGCCGCGCAGCAGGTGCAAAACGGCAGGAGCCATATCAACAGAAGCGTAAAGGTGATCAGTCTTATTGGTTGAGATCGCCACAATCCTAACGGATTTCGCAATGACATTTTATGTTGAGCACGCTTCATATCACCATACCGCCGTTGACGGAAAGAACCTGTCCCGTGATGAATCGGGCTTTTTCGGACGCGAGGAACAGTACCGCGTCAGCGACATCCTCGGGAGAACCGAGGCTTGTCAAGGGTGTTTCGTCCTTCAAGGCGGCAACATCCTCGTCGGAAAAGCCCGCCATCATATCGGTCATCACCACGCCGGGCGATACCGCGTTGACGCGCACGCCGGAGGGTCCGACCTCCTTCGCGAGCGCCTTGGCCAGCCCGATCACGCCCGCTTTCGCGGCGGAATACGCCGCCTCGCAGGAAGCGCCGACCTCGCCCCACATCGATGCGATATTGACGATCACGCCGCTGTGGGCGCGGATCATATCGGCGAGCGCCTCGCGGCAGCAGTAAAAGGTGCCGGAGAGATCGGTATCGATCAGCCGCCGCCACTCGTCGTCGGTCATGTCGGTCAGCAGTCCCACATGAGCGATACCGGCGTTGTTGACGAGGACGTCCGCCGCGCCCAGCTCCTTGCGGACAGCATCAAACATCCCTTTGACCTGCGCGCTGTCGGCAACATCCGCCTGTACGGCAAACGCTTTGACGCCGAGAGCTTCGATCTCTTTGACAAGCGCGAGCGCCTTTGCTTCACTGCGGCAGTAATTCAGCGCCACATCATAGCCCGCCTTTGCAAAGGATAACGCGCATTGCGCCCCGATCCCGCGGGACGCGCCCGTGATCAATACCGTACTCATAATTCTGTCCTCCGTATAAACTTCTCCGGTGCAAGCAGCGGAGTATTTGACCCTTTTTAATCGGTTGAGATTGCCACAGGTCGCATTTCAAATTGTCATTGCGAGGAGGAACATTGTTCCGACGTGGCAATCTCACCCTTAACGATTGCGCCCTTCGCAATGACTATTTTGAATAAAGGCAACACCGCGTCATTCAGTTGTGCGGTGTTGCCTTGCGTTAATCAGCAAATAGTTAGTTCCTTTTCCAAGCCGCGGGCATGAAGATCAGCAGGAACGGATAGAGCTCCAGACGACCCGCGAGCATATTGAAGCAAAAGACGATCTTGGAGAACACGGTGAAGCCCGCATAGTTGCCGGTGGAGCCGACGACGTTCATACCGGGACCGGTGTTGTTCAAGGTCGCCAGAACACTGGAAAAGCTCGTCATAAAATCAAAGCCGTTCAAGGAGATCAGGATCGTCGTGACGATGACGATCGCCATATAGATCGCGAAGAACACGCTGACGGAGCGGCTCACCTCGTGAGTGACCTTCTTGCTGTCCATCTTGACGGTATGGACGGTGCGCGGATGCAGGATCAGGGTGAATTCCTTTTTGATACCCTTGAGCAGGATGACGAAGCGCGATACCTTCAAGCCGCCGCCGGTGGATCCGGCACAGGCGCCGATACAGGTCGCGATGAGCACCAGCGTTTTGGAGAACTCCGGCCATTTGTTGACGTCGGTGATCGCCATACCGGTGGAGGATTCGATCGAGGTGATGTAGAAATAACTCTGGTGGAAGGATTGGAAGAAGCTGCCCTCAAACATCCCGTGAGCGGACAGATCGATCGCGATCGCCACGGTAAAGGCAAGGGTGAGTCCGATATAGACCCACAGCTCCTCGTTCCTGAACGCCTGCTTGAAGCGGCGGGAGAGGATCGCGATATAGACGTAAAAGTTGACGCCGAACAGCATCATAAAGACCGCGACGACCGTTTGCAGATACGGGCTGAAACGCGCCATCGAATCGTTATAGACCATAAAGCCGCCTGTACCCGCCGTGGAGAACGAGGTGGTCACCGCGTCGAACAGGTTCATCCCGCCGAACAACAGCAGGACACATTCTAACACGGTCAGCCCGCAGTAGATCGCGTACAGCAGCGCCGCGTAGTTGCGGAGCTTGGGCATGCTTTTGTTGACGGAGGGGCCGGTGGATTCCGCTTTCATCAGGTTGATCGACTGGTTTGCTCCCAGACGCGGGATGATCGCGAGCAGGAATACGACAACGCCCATGCCGCCCAAAAAATGAGAGAAGCTGCGCCAGAACAGCATACAGCGGGGCAGGTGCTCGATCTCGGTCAGGATCGTAGCGCCCGTCGTGGTAAAGCCGGAGACCGTCTCGAAAAACGCGTCGACAAAATGCGGGATCGTTTGGGAGATCCACAGCGGCAGACAGCCCGCCAGCGACAGCAGCAGCCACGAAAACGCCGTTGCCGCAAAGCCGTCCTTGAGGTACATCACGTTGCTCTGCGGCTTTTTAATGACCATCAGAACGCCGATCGCGATCATGACAAGTCCGATGATGATAAAGTACTTGAGATCCGCCCATTCGTGATAGCAGACGCCGACGAGGGTGGACATCTGCATACAAGCGCCCTCTATCACCAGTACCCAGCCGAGGATATAAACAATTAACCGTTTATTCATGTTGCTTCTCCGTCAATCGTTTCGTGTAATACAGCGCCCACGGCAAAACCGTGAGCGTCAAAGGCAAGATGCAGACCGGATCGGTCTTTATCTCAATATATCTTTCAGGTCGGCAAGACCCTTGTGCTTGGTGATCACAATGACCCTGTCACCCGGCTCGATGGTATCGTTACCGCCGGGCATGATCAGCTTACCGCCGCGGCTGACACAGACGATCTGCAGATCGTTTTTCAGATTCAGCTGTGCCAGCGGTACGGAGGTGACGGCGCTCTTATCTCTGACGATGAATTCCAGCGCCTCGGCACGGTCGTTGTTGACCTTATACATCGTTTCGACGTTGTTGCCGACGGTGTTCTGCATACCGCGGACATAGCGCGCGATATACTCACCGGTGAGCTGCTTGGGACGGATCACGCTGTCCAGCGGCAGGGTATCCACCACGGAGGAGAACTTGAGGTTGCCGAGCTCCGTGATGACCTTTGCTCTCTCGTTGACCCGCTTGACATAAAGCGAGGCGAGCAGGTTCTCTTCATCGGTATTCATCAGGCACACCACGCCGTCCGCGCGGTCGATATGCTCGCTTAACAGCATATCCTCATCCATCGCGTCGGCGTTGATGATCATCACGCCGTTCAGATTATCGGAGAGCTCCTCACAGCGGACGGGATCCTTTTCGATGATCCTGACGTTGACCCCGGCTTCATGCAGGATCTTCGCCAGATAAAAGCCGATCTTACTGCCGCCGAGAATAAAGACGGAACGACCCTTGTTCGAGATCGTTCCCAGTGTTTTGAGCAGCTTAGCCGCCGCGCCGGAGGGTGCGACAAAGGATACCATATCGTTCGCCTGCATGACAAAATCGCCGTTGGGGATATAGACCTCGCCGTCTCTCTCGACAAAAACGATGCGCACCTTGCCCTTGAGGATAGAGGCGCAGTCCGCGACCTTCTTGCCCGAGATGGGCGTCGATTCATTCAGGCGGATCTTGATGAAATCCACGTGACCCTTCGCGAAGGAGCTGATCTTTACCGCGCCGGGGAACTTGACCAGACGGGAGATCTCGGAGGCGCAGGTGTATTCGGGGTTGATCGCCAGAGTGAGCTTGAGCTGTCCCTTGATCTTATCCACATCGTGGATGTATTCGGGATTGCGCACGCGCGCGATCGTCGAGCCGATGCCGGCGTTCTTAGCGAGCAGACAGGTGTAGAGGTTCAGCTCATCCGTCGCGGTGACGGCGATCAGCAGATCCGCCGATTCGATCCCTGCCTCATGCAGCACGGTATAGGTCGCGCCGTTACCCTGTATCGCCATGACGTTCTGGGTATCGGCGATCCTTTCGAGCGCGTCATACCGCTCGTCGATCACGGTCACGGAATGGCCTTCTTCGTTGAGCTGTTCCGCGATCGAGCGACCGACACGGCCGCATCCTACGATAATGATATTCATAAAAATTACCTCGCCAAATGATCTTATCGTATCTTAATCAAAGAATCACTACAGAGCTGAACACGCGTGGTTGCCCTGTGCAATGATTGTTGTGAAGTATCAGAATTTGAAGCACTTTCTGAGTTTCTTATATTCGCCGAGCACCAACAGCGACATATCCTTTTTCAGGACCGTGTCCGGTTTGACGATAAAGCTCATCACATCGTTCTCGCGGATAGCGATGATGGTCAGCTCGTATTTTCTTCTGACGTCCAGCTGAAGGATCGTCCTGCCGATCCACTCGTCGGGGATGGTGACCTCATAGATCGAATGGGTGTCATCCAGCTGCATATATTCGAGCAGGTGGTCGGAGCTGTAGCGGATCGCCGCCCAATGCGCGATCTGCTTTTCGGGATAGACCACCTTATCCGCGCCGTTGCGCAGGAGGAACAGCTCCTGACCGTCGCGTTCCGCTCGCGCGACAACGAACTTCGCGCCGAGCTCCTTTAACAGATAGGTCGTTTCCAGAGAGCTCTGAAAATCGTTGCTGATCGTAACAAAGCAAACGTCAAAATTATTGATGCCGAGCGAGCGCAGATACGCCTCGTTGGTGCTGTCGCCGATCTGGGCGTCCGTGACGAACTCCAGCGCGTTGTTGACCCTGTCTTCATCGTGATCGATGCCGAGCACATCGTGTCCGAGCTGAGTGAGCTGGATCGCGATATTGCGTCCGAATCTTCCGAGTCCGATCAATAAAATAGATTTCATGTTAATCTCCTTGTAACGTTTCTATTATCCTACCGTGATCGATTCTTTCGGCAGCTTGGTCAGCTTCATGGTCGAGCCGGACAGCGCCGCGTAGATGATGGTCAAGCCGCCGACTCTGCCGAGGAACATCAACAGGATGAGGATCACCTGTGAGATCACGCCGAGTCCCGGGGTGATGCCGAGCGTCAGTCCGACTCTCAAAGATACACACGCCGAACGGCAGATCCTCGACCATTGAGATCACCGCCGCGCTGAAAAAGCAAAGCGTGAAGTACATCAGAAAAAGTGTGGTAGCCGTTTTGACGGTGCCCGACTCGATCCTTCTGCCGAAGCATTCGGGATCCTCTTTTCTTTTGAAAGAAGCGATCGCGTTTTTGAACAGCACAGCGATGGTGACGGTTTTCATACCGCCCGCCGTGGATCCGGGAGAACCGCCGATCAGCATCAGAATGATCATCACAGCCAAGCCGAATTTGGACATCGAGTTGAGATCGAGCGTATTGAAGCCCGCGGTTCTGGGTGTGACCGCCTGAAACAGCGATCCGAATATCCTTTGAGCGATCGGAAGCTGAGCGAAATCATGGAAGAAATAAAGCAGCGCCGGGATCGCGATCAAAATCGCGGAGGTCACGATGACGATCTTGCTCTGCAGCCGATAGCGCTTGAAGCGGAATTTATTAGTGATGACGTCTCTCCATGTCATGAAGCCGATACCGCCGATGATGATCAGCAGCATGATGACGATATTGACGACAGGATGATCGGAAAGAGCGGTCAGTGAAGCGAATTTCCGATCCGGCGTGCCCATCAGATCAAAGCCCGCGTTGCAAAAGGCGGATACGGAATGGAAGATCGCCATCCATACGCCCCTCGCGCCGTGACTTTGCACAAACACCGGCATCATGATGACAGCGCCCGTCACCTCGATGATCGCGGTGCCCTTGACCACGAACTTGGTCAATCGGACGATGCCGCCCAGACTGGGCGCGGAGATCGCGTTCTGCATGGTGTTGCGCTGGCTGAACGAGAACCGCTTGCCGGACAGCAGGACAAAGGACGCCGCCATCGTGATGACGCCCAGTCCCCCGACCTGGATCAGAGCCAGGATGATGATCTGCCCGAACAGCGACCAGTGGGTCGCGGTGTCCTGCACGATCAGTCCCGTCACACAGACCGCCGAGGTAGAGGTGAACAGTGTCTGATTGAACGGTGTGACGACTCCGGCCCGTGTGGAGATGGGGAGCATCAACAGCAGCGCTCCCAAAAGGATCACCCCGACAAAGCCGAGGATGATGATCTGAAACGACGAAAGCCGCTTTTTCTTTTTGATTGGTCTGGTCATACACCCTCCTGTGTACTTTCTTCGGAATAATACCCATATGTAATTATATTCTACATCAACAGACACAGAAATTCAATAACATAATAGAAAAATAAGCGCAAAAATATGCCGCAGCAAGCGATCATTCTCCGCGCGCCGACAAAGCGGCTGACCGCGAAAGCGCAAGCCGTACAAATTGCCTAAAAATCAAAAGCGGAAAAATCTCTTTTTCTTCTTTATTTTTTTCCTATTATATGGTATACTGAACGTTATAATGGGGTGATATAGGATATTGCGTCCAACGTCACCGCTGTATCACCGAATAGAAAGGAATTGATAGTATGGGTTTATTCAAGGCGCTGTTCGGCGACTACTCGTCGCGCGAATTAAAGCGCATCAAACCGATTTGCGATAAGGTCCTCGCGCTGGAGGACAAATACGCCGCGATGTCCGAGAGCGAGCTGAAATCTCAGACCGCGATCCTCAAAGAACGTCTCCAAAACGGCGAGACCACCGACGACATCCTGCCCGACGCGTTCGCGGTATGCCGCGAGGCGTCATGGAGAGTGCTGGGTATGAAGCACTTCCCCGTGCAGATCATCGGCGGCATCGTCCTGCATCAGGGACGTATCGCCGAGATGAAGACCGGTGAAGGTAAAACGCTTGTCGCTACCCTGCCCGCCTACCTCAACGGTCTGACCGGCAAGGGCGTGCACATCGTCACCGTCAATGACTATCTGGCAAAGCGTGACTCCGAATGGATGGGCAAGCTCTATCGCTGGTTAGGGTTATCGGTCGGTCTGATCATCCACGACATCCCTGCGCAGGATCGCAAGGAGATGTACAACGCCGACATCACTTACGGCACGAACAACGAGCTGGGCTTTGACTATCTGCGCGACAACATGGTCGTGTACAAGGAGCAGAAGGTACAGCGCGAGCACGCGTTCGCCATCGTCGACGAGGTCGACTCGATCCTGATCGATGAGGCGCGTACCCCGCTGATCATCTCCGGTAAGGGCGACAAGGCGTCCGACCTGTATGAGCGCGCCGATCAGCTCGCCCGCACCATGAAGAAATATGTCTTTACCGAGACCGACGCCAAGGAGGATCTCGAGGAATTCTATCAGACGAACAAGATCGACTACATCGTCGACGAAAAGGCGCATACCGCTACCCTGACTCAGGTCGGCGTGAAGAAGGCGGAGGCGTTCTTCAATCTGGAGAACCTCTCCGACCCCGACAACGTCACCATCCAGCACCATGTCAATCAGGCGATCAAGGCGCACGGCTGCATGAAGAACGAGGTCAACTACGTCGTCAAGGACGGCGAGGTCATCATCGTCGACGAGTTCACCGGCCGTCTGATGTACGGCAGACGCTATAACGAGGGTCTGCATCAGGCGATCGAGGCAAAAGAGGGCGTCAAGGTCGAGAGTGAATCCAAGACCCTCGCCACCATCACCTTCCAGAACTTCTTCCGTCTGTACGGCAAGCTGTCCGGCATGACCGGTACCGCCAAGACCGAGGAAGAGGAGTTTCAGGAGATCTACAAGCTCGACGTCGTCGAGATCCCGACCAACAAGGACGTCATCCGTCAGGATCAGCACGACGCGATCTACCGCACCGAGAACGGCAAGTTCATGGCGATCATCGAAGAGATCAAGGAAGCCAACGCAGTCGGTCAGCCGGTGCTGGTGGGTACCATCTCCATCGAAAAGAGTGAACAGCTCTCAAAGCTGCTCAAGAAAACCGGCATCAAGCATAACGTACTCAACGCGAAGCACCATGAGAAAGAGGCGGAGATCGTCGCGCAGGCGGGTAAGTTCGGCGCGGTCACCATCGCCACCAACATGGCGGGACGCGGTACCGATATCGTGCTGGGCGGTAACGCCGAATACATGGCGAAGGCTCAGCTGAGAAAGGACGGCTATGACGACGACGTCATCGCCGAGGCGACCGGCTTTGCCGATACCGACGACGAGGTCATCAAGGAAGCGCGTCAGAAGTATCAGGAATACTACGACAGCCATAAAGAAGAGATCAACGCCGAGGCGGACAAGGTACGCGCCGCGGGCGGCTTATACATCATCGGTACCGAGCGCCATGAGAGCCGCCGTATCGACAACCAGCTGCGCGGACGTTCCGGCCGTCAGGGCGACCCCGGTAAGAGCAAGTTCTTCCTCTCCTGTGAGGACGACCTCATGCGTATCTTCGGCGGTGAGCGGATGGCGATGATCCTCGACCGCATGAACATCGAGGAGGATCAGCCGATCGAGAGCAAGATGCTCACCAACATCGTGGAAAGCTCCCAGCAAAAGGTCGAGAGCCGCAACTTCGCGATCCGTAAATCCGTCCTTGACTACGATGACGTCATGAACCGTCAGCGTGAGATCATCTACGGTCAGCGCAATCAGGTGCTCGACGGCGAGGATGTGCACGACACCGTCGTGAAGATGGTGGGCGAGACCATCGAGAACAATGTCAGCATGTTCTGCGCCGATGAAATGGATCATGAAAACTGGAACCTGCCCGGTCTGAACGAGCTGTACCGCGGCTGGCTGATCGACGAGGACAACAAGTTCAGCTTCACCAAGGATGAGCTCGAGAGAACCGATAAGGAATATCTCATCAAGGAGTTGCAGGAAAGAGCCGCCACGCTCTATCAGGAGAATGAGGAGCTGGTGGGTTCGGAGACCATGCGCGAGATGGAACGCATCTATCTCTTGAAGAGCGTCGACACCTACTGGATGGACCACATCGACAACATGGATCAATTAAAGCAGGGTATCCGCCTGCGCGCCTACGGTCAGCGTGATCCGGTCGTCGAGTACCGTATCGAGGGCTTTGATATGTTCGACGAGATGATCGAGGCGATCCGTCAGGAGACTGCCAAGCTGATCCTCGTCGCGCCCAAGCGTGTGTATGAGATCCAGAAGAAGCGCGAGGAGCTCGAAGCCAAGCGCAGAGAAATGGAAGAAAAGGCGGCGGCAGCCCATCTGGTCGTGCTCAAAACCGAAGAGGACAGAAAGCCCAAGCCCTCGGCGGTCGAGCTGGGACTCAAGCGCGAGCAGGTGGCGAAGCCCACCGAGTTCTCGGGCGACGGCACCGTATCGACCAACAAAACCGTCGTCAAGAAAAAGAACAAAAAGCCCGGTC
>CACWXE010000036.1 GCA_902764715.1 uncultured Ruminococcus sp.
TACCTCGGCTTCACCGAGGGCGGCACTACGCTCAACGGTCAGACGGGCGAAATTTCCACAGGCATCGACTACCTCGTCGAGCAGGGCATCAACTGCGTACAGCTCATGCCTGTCTATGACTTCCAGTCCGTTGACGAGACCGCTCCGTCGGCCACCAACCGCAACTGGGGCTATGACCCGCAGAACTACAACGCTCCCGAGGGTTCCTATTCCACGAATCCCTATGACGGCAACGTCAGAATCAAGGAATTCAAGCAGATGATCCAGGCGCTCCATGACCGCAACATCTCCGTCGTCATGGACGTTGTTTACAACCATACCTACAACACAGCTTCCAGCTTTGAAAAGACCGTTCCCGGTTACTATTACCGCATGAACTCCTCCACGAAGTTCTCCAACGGCTCGGGCTGCGGCAACGAGACGGCTTCCGACAAGAAGATGTACCGCAAGTTCATGATCGAGTCCATCAAATACTGGATGGATGAGTATCATATCGACGGCTTCCGTTTTGACCTGATGGGCTGCTTCGACACCAACTCCGTCAAAGCTTGGAGATCCGCTCTTGACCAGGTTGATTCCCGTATTCTGATGTACGGCGAGCCTTGGGCAGGCGGTTCCGACAACGGTATCACCAACGCTGTCAACAAGGGCAACATCGCTTCTCTGACCAGAGTCGGCGGCTTCAACGAAGGCTACTCCGACGCGCTCAAGGGCAGCCATGAGACCGCTACCGGTACCGGTTTCCTCAACGGCGGCGCTGCTACCGAGGTTCTGAAGGCTGCGGGCGGTACCGCGACCGATTTCTCCGGCGCTAAGCCCGAGCAGATGATCCAGTACACCGATAACCATGATAACTTCACGCTCTTTGATAAGATCTTAGCGGCGAACAGAACCTCCGGGTTCAAGACCGGCAAAGACGATCCCACTCTGTATAACACCAACAAGAACATCGTTGAGACCACCGACGCCAAGGTGCTCGGTCAGGTCAAGCTCGGTCTGACCTCCGCTCTGACCGCTCAGGGTATTCCGTTCACCGTAGCGGGTACCGAGTTCTGCCGCACCAAGTACGGCGATCAGAACTCCTACCGTTCACCTGACAACATGAACGCGATCAACTGGAGCCGCGCTTCCAAGTATAAGGCGGTTTCCGATTACTATGCAGGTCTTGTCGCAATCCGTGAGGCTGTTTCCGCTTTCGGCGACACCACCGCTAACAATATTTCCACTGTTTCCGGCTGCACTGCATGGCAGATCACCAACAACAAGTCCGGCGAATGGAACAAGGTCATCGTCGCGCTGAACAACTCCGATTCCGCGAAGTCGATCAGCCTGTCCGGTTCCTGGAATGTTGTCGCTAACGGCACCAAGGCAGGTACCACTTCTCTGGGTACTGCTTCCGGTTCCTACAGCGTTCCCGCATGGAGCAGCGTGGTCCTCGTTGACTCTGCTTCCTTCGGCAACTACAGCCAGCCCGCTCTCGGCACCTCCAAGCTGACCGTTGAGCATTACACCCGTGATTCCGCTTCAGGTTCTTACAGCAAGGCTAAGACCGAGAAGTTCGAGTACAAAGAGAACCAGACATGGCGTGCTTCTCAGAATCTTTCCATCCTGTTTGACCATACCCTGACCAACACCGAGTCCACTGCTTCCGGTAACGCTACCTACGGTACGGCTGTCGCGGGTCAGGATATCACCGTCAAGTTCTATTACACCAGAGAGATCGGCTCCGCTTATCTGACCGTCAACTTCATTGATAACGCGACGGGTACACAGGCTAAGGCGCCGATGAAGTATCGCTTGAAGGACGGCGACAAGTTCTCCATCCCCGCGACTCGTGTACAGGGCTATCAGCTCGATACCACGAAGGTTCCCGGCAACACTGTAGGCGAATTCAATTCCGCTTCTCCCGCGACCTTCAACTTCTATTACAACAAGCTCTCCAACACCACCACCAAGGTGCATTATTACAACGCCAAGGGTTGGTCTTGGGTCAACTGCTACGCTTATGACGATCTGGGCAACGAGCCTCTGGGCGCATGGGCTACTCAGGGTAAGAGAGACGCTTCCAAGATGAACGACGATCCCGATCAGTCTGATTCCAAGTGGCTGGTTGTCAATGTTCCTTCCTCCGCTTGCTACGTCATGTTCCACAACACCAACGCCAACGCGCAGGTTCCGGATCAGGGCGAGCCCGGTTACGAAGTTGCCGGCGAGGCTTGGATCAAGGATAACGTCACCAGCTTCAACTGCTCTATCGTTACCTCTCATATCGACCTCGAGACAGGCGAGAAGCTCTCTCCCGACGTCACCAAGTCCTTTACCAACGTTCGTTCCAACCAGACCTACACCACTACTCCCGACACTTCTCTCAACCGCAACTATATCACTCCCGCTCTGGCGTCCGGCTTCTATCAGCCCGGCGTGCTGAATGTGGTTTATCTCTACACCGGTGACGCACCCACTCCCGATCCCGGAAAGCAGATTTACGGTGATGTTGACGGCGACGGTTACGTCACTGTTATGGACGCTACCGTGCTCCAGAGATCCTTGGCGGGTATGTCGACTTTGACCAACGATCAGAAGACCGTTGCCGATGTTGACGCGGATGACTCTGTCACCTCCGTTGACCTTACCTGCATCCAGCGTTACCTCGCTGAGGTAAAGGTCAAGGGCAACCGCACCGGTCGTATCGTCGGTGAGGCTCCCGTAGGCGAGCACACTTATGATGAGTTCCTTAACGCGTATTCCGCATTGAACACGCTGTTTGCGAAGTATCCGGCCGATAAGTACGGCTCCAACGCCGCTTATCAGCAGGCACAGGCGGCTCTGAGCGCTTATGCCGCTACCGCGATGAATCCCGCTGCTGATGTTGAAGATATCGACAACGGTTATAACGCTTGCGCTGCTGCTTATGCCGCGCTCAGCGCTGTTCCGCTCGATGACGACGATGATGATGACGATACCGGCAGAACCATCCTCTTCTCGAACAACAAGGGCTTCAGCACTGTCAATATCTACTATTGGGGAGATGGCGTTGAGCCTGTACAGTGGCCCGGTGTTGAGATGACTTATCTCGACACTAACGAGTACGGTGAGCAGCGCTACACCTTCGAGATGCCCGAGGGTATGACCAACTACATCATCAACGACGGCACACAGCAGACTGTTGATATTCCGTTCACCGGCTCTACCGGCGTTTACATGACCGATAAGGATGCCGAAGGTCACTATATGGTCGACTTCTATGATATCGAAGACGGCACCGGCGGCGGAGATGATCATCAGAATCAGGATTACTTCCTGCTGACCGATAACTTCGGTTGGGGTACAGCCTATGTTTACGCGTGGAACGATGAAGGTCCTTTGAACGGCGAGTGGCCGGGTTCCGCTATGGCTGATACTATTACCAACGATATGGGTGAGCTTCAGTTCAAGTGCTATGTTCCCGAAGGCGCTACGGGCGTTATCCTGAGCAACGGCAACGGCGCTCAGACCGAGGATATCACCGACTTCAGCCATGCAGGCTACTGGATGGACGGTACGCAGAACAGTTCGGGTCACTATCTCGTTACCGCATGGGATTGATCTTGACTGATCATTGAAAACCGAATAATCGATTAATGTGAAAAAAGGGAGCAGATTTCGGTCTGCTCCCTGATTTTATCTCTATTATACTTGCAATAATATGGTTTTCATGGTAGTATATCCTTGAATAAGAATATTATTAGGAGATAAAATGGATTTATTAGAAAAAGCGATCATCTTTGCGGTGCGCGCGCACGAAGGGATGATCCGTGAAAAAAGCGGAACGCCGTATATTTTGCATCCAATCGAGGCGACGACGATCGCTTCCACGCTGACAACCGATCGCGCGGTGCTCGCGGCGATGATGCTCCATGATACGGTCGAAGATACCGATACCGCATTTGACGATATCCGCCGGGAGTTCGGTGATCGTGTGGAGCGGCTCGTGCATGGCGAAACGGAGAAAGAGTACGCGGAATTATCGCGCGAAGAGAGCTGGAAGCTGAGAAAAGAAGAGTCGCTCACTCGTCTGCGCGCCAATCAGGATCGTTCTGTCAAGATCATGTGGCTCTCTGACAAGTTATCCAACGCGCGTTCTTTGTTGCGTATTTTTGAAGAGCGCGGCGACGCGATGTGGGAACTGTTCCATCAAAAGGATAAGAACGTACAGGAATGGTATTATCGTTCCGTTGCCGACGCGCTGTCGGAGTTTTCCGAAACCCCCGCATACCGAGAGTATGTTCTTTTGATCGATTATATATTTGGAGGTCAAACATGAAATCACAGCTGAATAACGGTACTTTGACGATCTGGCTGGATGGTCGTATCGACTCACACCGTGCGCCGACGGTCGAAATAGAAATCAATAACATCGTCAAAAAAACGGAATTTGATCATTTGGTGCTTGACGCCGAGGATATGGAATACATCAGCAGCGCGGGTCTGCGGATCATCTTAAAGCTGCTCAAGAACTATCGGGACGTCACGTTGGTCGACGTCAGCTCCGAGGTCTATGAGATATTGGAGATGACCGGCTTTACGGAGATGATGACGGTCGAAAGAGCGCTGAAATGTATCGACGTTACCGGCAAAAAGATTATCGGCAAGGGCGCCAACGGCGTGATCTACCGTATCGATAACGATACCATCGTCAAGGTGTACAACGAGGCGGACACCCTCGATCATATCAAGGCGGAGCATGATATGTCCCGCACTGCTTTTATTCTGGGAATTCCCACCGCGATCCCCTTCGGGATCGTCAAGGTAGGGGAGAGATACGGCTCGATCTTTGAGCTGATCAACGCAAGGACCTTTGCCGAGCTGCTGCAGCAGGATCCGACACAGATCGAGTTTGTCGCGCAGCAAACGGTCGAGCTGGCAAAAACACTACACGAAACCGAGGCGCCCGTTGGGATACCGCTTCACAGCGACGTTGCCCGTCAGTGGCTCGACGAGGCAAAGAGCAGCTTTGACCCGCAACATTTCGCTAAGCTCAGCGCCATGATCAAGACGATCCCCGAGACCGGTACCATGCTGCACGGCGATCTGCACATCAAGAACATCATGCAGTATGAGGATGAGGCGCTGTTGATCGATATGGATACACTCAGCGCGGGTCATCCGATCTATGAGCTGGCGTGTATCTACAATGCGTATGAGGGCTTCGGTATCTGTGACCCGAACGTGTTCAAAAACTTCCTGTCGGTGGACGAAAGCGTGGTCAAGCCGCTTCTGCACCGTATTCTGGAGCTGTATCTCGAGACCTCTGATGAGGACAGGATCAACGAGGTCAAGGAGAAAGCCTCCGTGATCGGACTGCTGCGCGTACTGCGCAGGATCATCCGTATTGGTGAACAGGATACACCGGATGGCAAAAAGCTGTTAGAGGAATGCCGTGAACGTATCAATCACGCGATCGATCATCTGGATACATTGACTTTTTGATATAAAGGAACGATTATGATAGTCTTCAAAAAACTGTTTAAAAACTTTGAAGCGAATATCATCACCTTTACCGTACTGATGTTGCTGTTGTTCAGTATTCTGGTATCGGTGATCGGTTACGGCAGTTTTACGAAAGCGTTTGAACTGGAGTATGACATCACCACCTATCACATGGGTGATACCGCTACGGCGCTGGTGGACGGTGATCAAATCGATGATTATCTGGCTAACGGCGCAGATGATGATTCCTACAAAAAAACGAAAAACGCTTTGGATATTTATTGCCTGAAGATGGATGTATCTCTGATCTATGTGATTCAGGTGGATACGTCTGATTATAATCATTTTGTTTCCGTATTTAATTGCGTCGGTAAGAATACCCCATATACCGAATGGGAGTTGGGGTCGGTACATGAGACGACCAACGATGAGTATAGAGAAACCTACCGTCAGCTGTATGACGGTACGCTTGCTTACGGCACGATCTATCGCACCGATAATCTGAAAGGCGCGCCGCCGCATATCACGACACTGGTACCGCTGAAGGATTCCTCCGGAAAGACCGTTGCCGTGTTATGCGTACAGCGTATGATGGATCGCATGGTCGAAGCCCGCAGACCCTTTTTGTATATCATCGCGGGTTCAGCGGCGGGTTTGATGCTCGTTTCATCCCTGATCTCCGCGGTTTATATGCGCAGACAGTTTGTCAAGCCGATCAACAAGATCATCCGTGAGGCAAAGCGTTTCGCGAACGAAAATAAACCCGGTGAAAAGCTCGGCGCGGATATCAGCTATATTGAAGAACTATCCGTATTAGCGACCTCGATCGATAAGATGGAGGACGATATGCTGAAATACATCGATAATCTGACGGTCGCCACTGCGGATAAGGAACGTATTTTAACAGAGCTGTCGTTGGCGACGGCGATCCAGGCAAATTCTCTGCCCAATACGTTCCCCGCGTTCCCCGATCGCAGTGATTTTGAGATCTATGCTTCCATGACGCCCGCAAAAGCGGTCGGCGGTGATTTCTATGACTTCTTCCTGATCGACGATGATCATCTGGCTGTTGTGATCGCGGATGTATCCGGCAAGGGTATTCCCGCCGCGCTGTTTATGATGGTCACCAAGATCTTGATCAATGAGATCTCACAGCACAATGACGCTACTCCTGCAGAGGTACTGCAGCTGGTCAACGAGCGTGTGTGCCCGCGTAACGTCGAGGATATGTTCGTCACGGTATGGCTGGGTTTCATAGAGCTGTCGACCGGCAAGGTCATCAGCGCCAACGCCGGTCATGATGATCCCGCTGTCATGCGGAAGGACGGCAAATTCAAGCTCCTCAAATCCCGTCACGGATTTGTCATCGGAGCGATGGACAATGTGAAATACCATAACTTTGAATTCACACTCGGTCGCGGCGACAAGCTATTCCTGTATACCGACGGTATCCCCGAGGCAACCGATAAGGACAACAATATGATGAGCAACAAGGGGATGCTCAAGGCGCTGAATCAGTACAAAGACGAAAGTCCGCAGGGCATCATTGAGGGTGTGATCAGGAACGTGAACGAGTTTGTCGGCGACGCGCCGCAGTTTGATGATATGACGACTGTCTGTCTGGAGCTGAAAGGAGAAGAAACTTTCCGACTTGTTGTTGACGCCGAGAGATCTGAAATGGACACGGTCAATGAGTTTGTCCATCAGCATCTCAGCGATACTCCGTGCTCCTTCAAAACGATGATGGATCTGGATCTGGCGGTCGAAGAGATCTTTGTCAATATCGCGAATTACGCGTACGGAGAGGAGAGGGGAAAGGCGGAGATTATTCTTTCAAAGAATAATGAGTCTGTTTCACTGACCTTTGTCGATCAGGGTATACCTTATGATCCGCTCGCTAAGCCCGATCCCGATACTACGCTCAGCGCGTCGGAACGACAGATCGGCGGTCTGGGGATCTTCCTCGTCAAAAAGATGATGGATGAGACCTCCTACGAATACAAGGATGGCTCCAATCGTTTCACGATGGTGAAGAAGTTTACATAACAGTATCAATAAAAACGCAGGACGTTTCGGCAACGTCCTGCGTTTTATAGTGATAGGAATATTAGTTTATTGGATATAGACGATCGCAGTTTTCTTGAAGGCAGTGATGATCTTTCTGATCCCCGCGTAGGCAACACTCAGACAGAAGCCGTATTTCAGGATGATGGTATTCTTCATGATCAGCCCGATGATCACCAGCGCCAGCGCGAAGATCACCATGGCGAGTCCTATGACAAGCTTACGGATCCAGTGGTGTGAGCCGTTCTTTTTTTCTTCAAACGCTCTGAGGATATCCACAAAGCCGCTGAACGCGTAGATGATCAACAGGAAGATCAGGATGGTCAGGGATTTGTCGTCGTAGAGCGAGTAGATGAACAAGCCTAAATCAAGGATGATGATCGCTTCACACAAGATGATCTTTCCGCCGACCATATGTCGTGCCATCCTTATGTAATAGATCAGCTGGCGAATACTGTAGAAGAGAAGCATGAAGGAGATGATGAGCGTGATGACGCCGTAGGAATCCTTAGGCAATAACAGCAATAGCAGGGAAATGACAAGATAGAGGATGCCGAGGATGAAAGAACGAACCCGTTGGAATCGACTCATGTTTCGTTTCCTCCCCGGTGCTGTTTGATCAGCGTGCAAAAGTCATTGATACCCCGCAATCTGTCTTCATCATACTCGACAGAATCCTCCGCAGCACAAAAGTGAAAATCCGGATTCATGCGCTGACCTCCTGTTTTGCCTGTTTTCTGATCTTTCTCAGCGCAACAGAGGAATAGATCAGCTGGATCAAAAAGACCATCCTTGTCACATCGATGAAGATCGTGATAACCAGTATGAGCGGATCATCGATATCGATGAAATCGGTGATCAGATAAAAAGATTCGAGCAGGATCATCGCTAAGCCGTAAACACTGATCATTCCGGCAAAGAACAGGTAGACGGGCTTTACGTGCTTGCCCTTACCCTCCGCTCTTGCGGACATCCCCAGCCATACATACATCAGTACGGTCAGTGCGGCGATGACCCATGTCGATATCACGACAGCGAGCTGATCCTCTTCGCCGGCGTCCTCATAATAGGCGCTGCCGAGCAGTATAACAGTCAATATCAGTTTAATGAAAGCCCACAGACCGAAAGCAATGACGCCGGTGCCCAGCGTTACCAGATTGTTTTCCAGCCGTCTGGTTTTCGCTCCCATCATTTTTCACTTCCTTTTTTTGTGATGGGCTTTTAATCGGTTGGACAGTTTGACATTGAACGTTAAGCCGTCTTCACCGGGCACCGCCTCGATGGAGCCGCCGTGCAGGACGGTGATCCGCTTGGCGATGGACAGACCGATCCCGTGACCGCCGGTCGAAGAGGTGCGGGAGGAGTCGGGACGGTAGAAGCGGTCGAACAGATGCTTGTAGTCGGCGTCCTCGTCGACCTCGCAGGTGTTGTATATGCTCAGCGTCGTATAGCGCAGCTCCTTATTCAGTGAGACACGGAACTCACCGTCATCGGTGACGTATTTAGACGCGTTTTCTACCAGTACGGAGACCAGCCGCTTGAGCTGATCGGTGTTGCCGTTGATGGTGACGTCGGGTTGCAGCTCGTAGCTTGTCTGAACATTTTTGGAGCGGAATACTTCTTCAAAATCAGCGCAGACCGCTTCTGTCATTTCACTGAGGTTGACCGCTTCGATATCGGAGATCTCATCGACCTCTTCCAGACGGTTGAGGGTGAGCAGTTCTCCGACAAGCTCGCTGATGCGAGTTACCTGAGTCGTGATATTATTGAGCCATTCGCTTTCACCGTTTTTATAGGCAAGCACCTCCGCGTTGGCGGAGATAATGGCGATCGGTGTTTTTATCTCATGGCTCGCGTCGGTGATGAACTGCTTTTGCATACGCGAGTTCTCTTCAAACGGCTTGACGATACGGTTCGACAGGAACCAGAAAACCACGGTGATCAGAACGATAAAGACGATCGCCAGCAGTGAGAGCATGAGCGTCAGCAGATCGACCGCGTTATACTCATAGGTGTAGTCGACGAATACGACCATATCATTCTCATCGCTGACGCGGTAACGAAAATCGTTGTAATCTCCGGTCTTGAGCTTGGACATTTTCACGATGTCCGCCATAGCGACAGCTTTTCCCTCGTCGATCGACGCGTTATGATCGACGTAGACGACCACATGATCATTTTCTTCGTACTTCACCGCGAAATAACGCATACGAAAGGGAGAATCCTCGTTGTAGCTGTAGAGGTTGAACAAACCCGGTTTGTTGATTTCGTTTTTTGGGGGGATTTCGCCCTGATTATCGGCGATCAGCTCCGTCATGGCGTCAGCCCGTCGGGTGATCTCCGCGTTCAAAAAGATCGAGACGAACAGGATCGACAGCGCAAAGACGATGGTAGCGGAGATGAACACACCGAGTACGATTTTTCTTCGCAATTTTTTCATGAGAGTTCCTCTTTCAGCTCGAAGGTATCATCTTCGATGACGACGGCGACGTCGGCGTGGATCTGTCTGAGCTTGTTTTTCAGATAGTACAGGTACAGCTCCGCCTTCTCGGGGCTTTCTTTTCCATTCCAGACCGCCTCGTTGATCTCCTCCGCGGAATAGATCCTGCCGACATTGCGGACGAGGTAGGTCAAAAGCTCCGCCTCGGGATTATTCAGCCGCAGACTGCCCTTGTCGGATCTCAACTCGCAGGTGTTGGAGTTCAGCTCGATGTTCGCGTATTTGATGACGGAATGGCGGTAGTCGTTGTTGCGGCGGATCAGGGATTGCAGACGCGCTACCAACTCCTTCATCGCGAAGGGCTTAGAGAGATAATCATCCGCACCCGTAGACAGTCCCGCGATACGATCGTCGAGCGTCGCTTTGGCGGTGAGCATCAGCACACAGGTATGGTTGCCGTTTTGCCGCATGGCTTCGAGCACCTCGATACCATCTTTTTTCGGCATCATGATATCGAGAACGACTGCGTCAAAGTAGTCCTTGTCCAGTGCCTCGAGCGCTTCTTCACCGTCATAGACGGGCGTGACGTCAAAGCCCTCCATCTTTAAGATCTCGACGACAGCGACAGAGAGCTGCCGTTCGTCTTCTGCGTAAAGTACCTTCATCGTTTACCCCTTTTGAATCAGATCTCTGATCGTTTGCATCGACAGATCGGTGGACGCCATCTCGTCGGCACAGCGCTTGAGCTCGTCCACGATCAGAGCCGTGTTTTTGATATGCTTCTTGTATTTGAGCTGGTGCTCCAGACTTGCCCAGCAGTCCATCGCGATCGTGCGCAGCTGGATCTCGACGTTGATGGTGTCGATACCGCCGACACCGAAGGGGAGGTTGAGCAGAACGTGCAGACTGCGGTATCCGTTGGGCTTGGCGTTGGCGATATAATCCTTGACGGTGACGACCTTCCAGTGTTCGTTTTTTTCGATCAGCTCAAGGACGGTATAGATGTCACCGACAAAGTGCGTGATGACGCGAACGCCCACGATATCGGACAGGTTTTTGATCGCGCAATCAGCGGTTTCTTCCAGCTCAAATCTTCTGAGCTTTTCGCACAGGCTGTCCACGCTTTTGACGCGGCATTTGATGTGTTCCGCAAGTGCCGTTTCGGGATCGGTGCTGATGCTGTCGAGCATCGCTTGTATCTCGCGCATCAACAGCTGTTCAATTTCTTCGAGCTTCGGCGCGAACTCGCCGTAGAATCGTAAATCTTCTTGTTTCATAGTACCTCGACGGATCCTTATTGTATTGGCTGCGGATAAGTGATCACAATACTCATTCTCCGCATATATAACCATTTTATATTATATCATCTATATCGAAAAAGACAAGATAAAAATGAAATGT
>CACWXE010000037.1 GCA_902764715.1 uncultured Ruminococcus sp.
CTTCCGGTTTGATTTTCCTGTTTTTGGACATAACAATGCTCCCTTCATGGTTAACAGTGTTTTTTATTTCACTGTCTTCCATAAAGGGAGCATACCATTTGATGTGACAGCCTTGTTTTATGCCTGTTTATTCAGTTCCTCGTGATTCTGCTCAAGCTTCTTCTTAGCGCGCTGCGCTTCCTTTTCGATGTACTTCTTGTCATTGTCCACCTGCTTGCCGTATACAACAAATCGGGTAAACAGGAATTCGGTGATAAAATTCAGCAGCATGCTGAGGATCTCGACCAGATAATCGTTCCAGCCCAATGTTTCGACCAGATAGTTTCCTCCGATCGTGGAGAGCGGTGTGAAGATGCAGTAGTAGATAAAGACCTTGAGCATCGCGATCGGGACATTTGCCGCGGAATGGAAGGTGAATTTACGATTGATCGTAAAGTTATACAGCACCGACAGTACCAGTGAGATCAGATAACACGGCCAGTAGCTGAGCCCCGAAAACTCGGTCAGCAATGTAAAGCTGACGATCTGGATGATTCCCGCCGATGCGGAGAACAACACAAATTTGATCGTGCGGATGATTTCTTTCTTTTTATTACTCATAAAACCCTCGATAAACCATCAATACTATTAATCATTATAATTTTTACATATTAAATCGCGGAAACCGAAGCAGGTTTCCGCGATCATCATTTTTATTGAGTAACCGAATTAGCGGTCGGCGCGGTAGTCGCCGCAGCGGAAGAAGAGGAAGATCCACCGGATACAGAATCCTCATAAATGAACTTCGCAACATCCTTACGAACACCGTCCCAGTCATGGATCGCTATAACACTCTGACCGTCGGGAGTCGTGCCGTATCCCCATTTACCCTGAGTCGGCAACGACAGCTCCTCCATATCATATTTGATATAAGTCATCATGTTGGATACGAGGAAGGTGATATCGCCCTTCTTCAGGTTTGTGGTGACCAGAGGACCGATCTTATTCGCGACAGATACCAGTTCAGTCAAAGAGGCGTTCTCACGCAGGCTCTTGACGATCGTCTGGATCAGGTTACGCTGACGCGAGGTACGATCCCAGTCGTCGCCGGAGAAGCTGTATTCGGGGTTACCGCCCAAGCTCTCCTCGCCGCGATCTCGTGCGTACCACAGCGCCTGATAGCCATCAAGATGAACCATCTGTTTTTCCTTGGTCTCGTCATACTTTAAGAATGAAGTAACGTCGGTCTGATCGTTAACGTCGATCTGCGCGTTGATATACTTGATCTCCTCAAGCGTCAGCTCGATATCGACGCCGCCGAGCGCCTCGATGATTTCTCTGAATGAAGAAAAGTCAACCGTCGCGTATTTATCGACCTTGATACCGAAGTTGGTTTCGATCGTATCGATCGACAATCTCTCGCCGCCGAAGGTGAAAGCGGAGTTGATCTTGTTCTCACCGTGACCGGGAATGCTGACATAGGTATCACGCTGGAAGGAAGTCAGCTTCAGCTTCTTGTGAACGTTATCGATCGAGAGAAGGATCGTGGTATCACTGCGTCCGTGATCCTCTTCGGTCGCGGGAGAATCCTGACCGAAAAGCAGGATATTCAAAACATTATCACTCGAAAGCAGCGTGTTGCCGCCGTTCGCGATCGACACCGTTGTTTCAGTGGTGACGGTGGTAGCGACGGGAGCCTCAGCGGGTTCTAATTCTTTGAAGTGCATCGAATCCAGAACCTTGTAGTAATAAACCAATCCGGAACCGACCAGAAGCATGATCAAGGACAGCACCAGAACAAATATCCTGCGTCCGAGACCTTTATTCTTTTTCGGCTTACGGGGAGCCGGTTCTCGCCTTTCTCTATCGTCGTATATCTTATCCATGTCATCAGATGATGAAATATCTACATAATCGTCATCATATTTAGCCATATAAGATACCGCCTTTCGTCATAAAATCTATGTAAGCGGACATACTCTTACATTATAAATCATTCTTATATTATACTCAAAAAGAATTATTTAATTTTCTATAAAAGAATATATGTCGAAATTCATACTTTTTTTACAAGTTATGGCGTATATTAGCGCAGCAGGATATGAACATATACTAAATCTGCTTCTTCAATACAAGTATTCAAGCGTTCGGAAAAACACAGTGATTCATATAGTTCGCTGTTATTTCGGTTGAGATTGCCACAGCGCAGACAAGCGTGTTTGCCCTTCGCAACGACGGGTTTTGATCATCCCAGCTCATCCAGCGTCAGATAATATGCCGGGATACACTCTTCCATAAAGATCTTTAACACGGGCAGCTCCATGTTTTCGATCGCCGTTTCGGTAGCTTCCTTTGCTTTCAGGAATTCATTATTCCCCATGCGGACTTCTTCGATACATTTGATCAGGGCGGAAAGTTTATCCGCTGCCTTGACATACCGCTCCAAAACAGCGTCATCATTGGAGATCAGCGGACGGTAGATTTCTTTCAAATCATCCGGCAGCATACTGATCAAGCGCTCCTCCGCTACCTTTTCGACCGTTTTGTACGCGTTCTTGATATCAGGGTTATAGTACTTGATCGGCGTGGGCATATCGCCGGTGATGATCTCACTCGCGTCGTGGAACAACGCGATCACAGCCGCCTTATCAGCGTCAAGTTCCTCATGCAGACGAGTATTCGCGATCGTGACCAGCGCGTGCGCGAGGATCGCGGTTTCGAGGCTGTGCTCGGAAATATTCTCGGTTTTTGTATTATTCATCAATCCCCAGCGGTCGATATATTTCATCCGTGAGATCATGGCATAAAAACGATTCATTGACCAATCTCCTTTAATTTGACAAAAAACTTAAAATTTTTAGTGCATTTTATCATATTATGTGCTATAATACATTAGTTAAGGTGCGTATTCTTGCTGCGCCTTCCGTGTTAAGAACATTTTAACACATTTTCCCACGCTCGTAAAGACTTTTCACAGGAGGAACAGAAATGGTTTTGAATCGCATCGATCACGATAAACGACCATATTCGTTGTATGCCTTTTTATGGGCGTTTCTCCTCTCTGCTGTCCTGATCGTCCCCGTCATGATCTATGATCAGGGATACTTTTTGTACTATGGTGATTTTAATGTCCAGCAGATCCCTTTCTATCAGCTGGCTCATGATTCCATCCAAAACGGTGAGATGGGATGGAGCCACTTGACCGATCTGGGCGCTAATTTCATCGGCAGCTACAGTTTTTATGTACTGGGATCTCCGTTTTTCTGGCTGACTGTTCTGTTGCCCTGTGCATGGGTCCCCTACTGTATCGGACCGCTGCTGATGCTGAAGCTGGGCTTTGCGTCGCTGTCCGCCTACATCTACATACGCAGATATGTACGGCATAAGAGATTCGCGGTCATCGGTGGCGTACTGTACGCGTTTTCCGGATTTTCCGTCTATAATATCTTTTTCTTCCATTTTCATGAAGCGATCATCGTATTTCCGCTGCTATTAGCGGCGTTGGATGAATTTCACGCGACAAAACGGAAGGGCGTTGTGGCACTGGCGGTATGTGCCGCCGCAGTGGTCAACTACTACTTCTTTTTCGGACAGGTCGTCTTTGTCATCATCTACTATGTTGTCAAGCTGATCTCGAGATCCTATCGCTTTCATCTTCGTGAATTCTTCGCGCTCGCGTTTGAATGTGTCGCGGGATTCGCGATGTCGATGATCCTGCTCCTGCCGTCGGTCGCCGCCATTACGGGTAACTATCGTGTCGCGGAATTCCTGTACGGTTGGGACGCGGTCGTTTATCCGAAGGGACAGCGATACGTCCAGATACTGGTCAGTCTGTTCTTCCCCGGTGATGTGCCGGCGAAAAACAACTTCACCCCGTCAGCGGGCGCGAAATGGTCATCCGTCGCCGCGTATATCCCGATGTTCTCCATGACCTTCGTGATCGCGCATCTGCGGCTCAAGAAGCGCGGCTTCTTCCGCAGGATGATCATCATTCTGCTGATCATGGCGGGGATCCCGATCCTCAACAGCGCTTTCCAATGCCTGAACAACAATTATTACGCGCGATGGTTCTATATGCTGACGCTGTTGATGGTACTGGTCACTGTTCAGTCGCTCGACAGCTTCAACATGTTTGAATTCAAACGCGGGTTCATTCCGACCGCCGTCATCACGCTTGCTATCGCCGCATTGATCGGCTTGATGCCGGACGATACGGATAAGCCCATCAAATCCTTCCAAATCGGCATTGCGGAATCACCTAAACGATTTTGGATGTTCGTCATCGCCGCGGTAGGCGGTTTGGTTTTAACACTGCTTCTCGCGATTTGCTACAAGAAGAAACGCAAGTGGTTCTTCAGGATCACGGTCATCGCGCTGAGCTTGTTTGTCGCGGCATACAGCACAGTGTATATGTGGTCAGCGCGCGGCTATGCCGATCGTGACGATGAATTCATGATCAACTACGCGCTCAACGGCGGTAAGGATATTACGATCGACGACGTCAAAGAGGTGCGATCCGATTTCTATCAAACCTCCGATAATATGGGAATGTTCTGGCAGATCCCCAGTATACAGGCGTTCCACAGCATCGTACCGGGTTCTTTGATGAATTTCTATAAAAACGTCGGCGTTCAGCGTGACGTCGGCTCGCGACCTGCAACGGATTACTACGGATTAAGAGGACTGTTATCCGTGAAATACCTGTTCGAGGAGGATGATCCCGACGTTGCCGCCGCGGAGTATTCCACGCATATGCCCGGCTATCATTACCTCAGAACCGAAAACGGCTTTGACGCCTACGAAAATGAGCACTATGTTCCGATGGGCTTCACCTATGACCGCTTCATCACCAAAGAGGAATATGAAGATCTGAGTAAAGACGTCCGTCATTTAGCTTTGTTGAAAGCGATGGTGCTGACACAGGATCAGATGGACAAATACGCGGATATCACCGGCTACACCGACGGGATGTATCTCAACCTCAACTTCTCGCATGATCCCAACAAATCACAGGACGTCCATTATCCCAAATACGAAGGATTCAAAAGCATCACCGGTGATTTTGTTTACGATGAAACAAGCTATTTTGCAGATACGGAACAGCTCAGAGAACACTCCTGTACCTCGTTCCGCTACACGAAAGAAGGCTTTGAAGCTCAATTCGACAACCAAGGCGGGGATAATCTTTTGTTCTTCAGTATTCCTTATGAAAAAGGCTGGACAGCCTATGTCAACGGAGAAAAGACTGAGGTGGAAGAGGTCGACGCCGGTCTGATGGCGGTACGAGTACCGGGACGTCAAACAAGCGAGATCAAATTTGTCTATCACACGCCTTTGCTAAAAGAAGGCTGTATCATATCCGGCGCGGCAGTCGTCGCGCTGGCGATCTACCTGATCATCTTCAAGGGTTTTCGCGCAAAACGAAAATTCCGCAGAACATACAGAATAAAACAGAACACCAAGAAAATGAGGAGGATGTTATGAGTTTCGGCGAAAAAATACTTGACTACAAAGAGGCGATCATCACCGATTTGGCGGAACTGATCGCCATCAATTCCGTAACCGGTATCCAGGACGGCTGTAAAGAGGCACTGGACTGGATGATGAAGAAAGCGATCAGCTTCGGGCTGAAAGCGGAAAGCATCGAAAATGAGGCGGGTCACGCTGAGTTGGGCGAAGGCGGTAAGCTCTGCGGCGTGTTAGCGCATCTGGACGTCGTTCCCGAGGGTAACAACTGGGACTCTCTGCCGTTTGAGCTGTCGATCGGCGACAACGGATATATGTACGGTCGCGGCGTCGCCGACGATAAGGGCGCCGCGCTGATCAACCTGTATTGTCTGAAAGCGCTCAAAGACAACGGCGTCGTCGGTAAAAACACCCTGCGCGCCATCTTCGGCACCAGCGAGGAACGCGGTATGACCGACATGGACAAGTACTTTGAGTACGAACCGATGCCGGAGCTCTCCTTTACTCCAGACTCGGAATATGGTATTTGTGTCGGCGAAAAGGGTATTTTACAATTAGAGCTGTACGCGGATACCCATGACGGCACCACGCTGACCCAGTTCCACTCCGGCAAAGCGACTAACGCTGTCCCCGATACCGCCTACGCGCTTCTCGACTGCACCGAAAACGAGGATCATCAGCTGGCGCGTCTTGCCGACGCGAAGAGAGGTTCTTTTGAATTCTATTACACCATCGACGGCATGATGGTACTGTCGCGCGGTCAGGCGGCTCATGCCGCGGATCCCGAAAAGGGCTTGAATGCCGCTACGGCGCTGATCGACCTGTTGACCTCCAACTTTGCGCTTCCTACGATGGGCTCTCTCCCCTCTTTCATCAGCCACTATATCGGTCTGGACACCGACGGCGTGATGTTGGGAATCAAACAGAGGGACAAGGAATCCGGCCCCCTCTCCGTCAATGTCGGCACCGTCCACATCGACGAGGGCTATGCGACATGCACGCTGGATATCCGTTATCCGGTGACTGCCGACGGTGAAAAGGTGCTCGAAAAGATCACCCGGCAGGCTCAGAGAGAAGGCATCCATGTCAAGGTGCTGTCGCACCTGAAGCCGCTGTATTTGAGCGAGGATTCCGATATCGTTCGCATCCTCTCCGAATCTTATGAGGCGGTCATGGGCGAAAAGCCGAAGCTCTATACGACCGGCGGCGGTACTTACGCGCGTAAGCTCGGCGGTAAGGGCGTCGCGTTCGGCCCCGTATTCGAGGGAGAGGTCAGCAACATACATAACGCCAACGAATGTATCAATGTTGAAAAATTCTTCCAGCATGCCCAGATCTGTCTGGAAAGCATGTATAATCTTTACACTAAGGGATGATCAACAATGTCTGCTGAAGCAATCATTAAATCACAGGCGCGCAGGATATTAAAGCAGAATTATGTGAGAGCGATCATGGCGCTATTGATCATCTGTATCCCTTACGCCATCATTGACGGCACGACAACGATCATCTCCTGTCTGGTGCCTCAATTCGTCACGGATGAAACGACAAGTATGATCCTGGTCTATTCGATCGGCTATCCGGTAGAGGTGATCCTGGCATTTTTGTTTTCACCGCTCATCAACGGCTATATCCGCGCCTTTTATAAAGCGGCGTATACCGAGAAGATCGATTTAAAAGACGTATTCTTTTACTTCGGATCAGGGCATTATATCGACGCGCTCGGGCTCAACGTCCGCTTTATCCTGCGAATGCTGTTGCCGACTTTGATCCTGTTCTCTCCGCTGATCGCGTACGGTATCATCGGCTCAGCCTTTGCGCCCGACTTTACCAAGACCGTTATCTACTACGATTTCTACTTTATTCTGGCGGTATTATCCACGATCACGACGGTATTGTACTCACTGCGCTACTTTACGGTATTTACCGTCAGCGCCGATAATCCCGACTTTTCACCGAAACAGGTATTTCAATACAACAAATATATCATGAAGCACAGAACCGGCAGCGCCGCTAAGCTGATCTTCAGCTTTACACCGTGGATACTGCTGTGTCTGTTGATTCTGCCTATGCTGTATGTCATCCCTTATATGACCCAGTCGCTGTGCGTGAGCGCGAAATGGATGACAAAGGCGGCGTTGGAGGAGAATAAATAATGAGAGTTTCACTATGTACGATCGCGCGGAATGAAGAAGAGGCGCTGCAGGGCTTGCTCAGAGATTTTGAGGATCAAAACTATCCTCATAATAAGATCGAGGTCATCATGATCGACTCCAACTCCAGCGACCATACGCACGATGTGATGGAGGAGTTCAAAAACACCGACAACGGTTTTTATGATGTGAAGATCTACAAGACCGACGGTAAGAATCAGGCGTGCGCGTGGAATGTCGCGATCGAACACGCGACGGGCGATATCATCATCCGCGTTGACGCGCACTCCAAGATCCCGCGCCAGTTCGTTTCCCGCAATGTGTTCAACATTCAGGAGGGCGAGAATATCGTCGGCGGCGGTCGACCCAACATTTGCGCCAACCCCAATCCGTGGACAAAAACACTGTTGGCGGCTGAGGAAAGCCTGTTCGGCTCGTCGGTAGCGGATTACCGCAGACCCGCCGCGCAAAAGGAATATCACGACAGTCTGTTCCACGCGGCGTATAAGCGCGAGGTATTCGCCACGGTCGGCGGCTTCAACGAGGATCTGGGTCGAACCGAGGATAACGAACTGCACTATCGTATCCGTCAGGCAGGCTATAAGATGTGCTGCTGCCCCGAGATCATCTCGTTCCAGCACACCAGAAGCACCTTCTCACGGATGATCAAGCAGAAATACGGCAACGGCTACTGGGTCGGTCTGACGCTTGGCGTATGTCCCGGATGTCTGAGCTACTTCCATTTTATCCCCTTTGTCTTTTTGCTGAGTATCGTCGGCACTTTATTGTTATGGGCGCTGTTGAATCAACCGGTATTCTTCGCGGTCATCATGGCGATGTATACGATGTTCAACTTCGTCAACACCGTCGGCGCGTTCGTCATCAAAAAGACCGTCAATCCGCTGTTCTTGATCTTACCGCTGCTCTTCCCTGTTCTGCACATCAGCTACGGTATCGGAACACTGATCGGATTGATCAAGCTGCCCTTCTGGAAACACAGTCTGGACGGCAGCGCACAGAGAAGGATCGAAGAAATCAAAGAGGCGGTCAAGAACAACACCGTTATCTATGACGATGAAAAAGAAGAAATATTATGAGTGAGATCATTAATGTAGACAGAGATACGCTCAGAAAGCTCCAGCTCAAGGAGCTCGAATCACTGGTGTATTTCGATAAATTCTGTAAAAAACATGAGTTGACCTATTTTTTGCTTGGCGGCTGCGTGATCGGCGCGATCCGTCACAACGGCTTTATCCCGTGGGATGACGATATCGACGTGATGATGCCGCGCAGAGATTATGAGCGGATGCTCAAGCTCTGGAAACAGCATGAGAGCAACGAGAGATTCCTGATGCTGAAAACCGACGGTGACAAGGTGTTCACCGGCAACAGTTTTGCGACGTTAATCGATACCTCGGCAACGATGGTCAAAGAGAACCAGAAGGATATCGATGTGCCGCACGGTATCGTGACGGACGTTTTTCCGCTGGACGGTTGTCCCGACAGCAAATGGCAGCGTTATTTACAGTACTATCACGCAATGATGTACAGCCTGTATATCACCGAGGTGGTGCCCAGTAAGCACGGCGGACTGATCAAGTTCGTTAGTTCGGTGCTGTTGAAGCTGGTGCCCTCGCGTGAAAGACGCACCAAGATCTGGCAAAAGCACGAGAAAAAGATGACCCGCTACGGTTTCCGTACCCATAAAAAGAGCACGGAGCTATGCGCGGGTCCCGGATATATGGTGAATGAGTATCCGCAGGAGGCGTTCAACGAGGTGATCTATCACGAGTTTGAGGGCTTGCAGATGCCGATCCCGAAGGGCTATGACGCGTATCTGAAAATGGCGTTCGGCGATTATATGGAGCTGCCGCCGGAGGATAAGCAGGTACCGCACCATGATCTGGTGGCGCTGGATCTGGAAACACCGTGCCGATAGGCTATTGACAATCATTATTTCATGAGTATAATGGATGACGGTTTCTATCATCAGAACCTATTCATCACATATGAAGAAACGGGAGGAGCAAGCCCCTCCCCTACAATCAGGCTTTGCAATAAAATCATGAACAGAGTAAAAGAATACGCGTTAAGTGTTTGCCGAACGGGGAGTTGACGGCAGAACGAAAGCGGCGCGCCGCTTTTTCAGTCAATGACTGATGCTTGATGAAAGCAACTAAAAATGCTTCAAATAGCTGACACTTCAGTCTAAGACGGAAAAAGGGCACGCGTGCCCTGCGGTGTATTCTTTGCATCCCGCTGTTGCATACGGAAACCTCCTTATGCGATGGAAGCACACGTGTTGCCATATGCTGGCTGCACGGTGCTGAATGAGATGCGCAAAGGAGGTATTTTTTTATGACTTATCTGAAAAAAATCGCAAGTTCATCCAAGGAATTGACCCATGTACAGACGCTCGCCGTATGCGCGATGATGCTGGCGCTGAGAGTGATCCTCGGCATCTTCACGAACTTCACGCTGGCGATCATGCCATTCGTCAAGATCGGGTTTTCCTTTATCCCCATCGTGATCACCGCCTATCTGTACGGCCCCGTATGCGCGGCAATCGTATCCGGCGCGGGTGATGTGCTGTCCATCATTCTGGCGAACCCGACCGCCTTTTCCATGAATCCCGCGCTGACGGCGTGCTATGTGTGGGAGGGCGTCATCTACGGCGTGGTGCTGTATCAGAGTGAGTTCAAGCTCAAGGATATCATCATCGCCAAGGCTGCGGTATTGCTGCTGTGCTCACTGCCGCTGAATACACTGATCCTCAGCGGGATGATGAATATCCCCTATTTTACTTTGTTACTCTATCGCGCGGCTGTGCTGATACCGTTCGGCGTGATAGAGGTGCTGATCACACGATTGATCAAGCCCCTGCTCAACAGGATCAAGGTCATCAGGACATAAAGAAAAGCACCTCGAAAAGAGGTGCTTTTTGTCTGTTGAAAACCTATAATAGCCTTCCTTTGGGAAAGGTAGGTTTCTCCCTTCGGTCGATCAATTTATGCAATTCCTCAGTCGCCAACGGGCGACAGCTCCTTTTACCAAAAGGAGCCTTGGAAATCGACTACTCGTATTATATTGATACATTTTCGACAAACTGAAAGCACCTCGAAAAGAGGTGCTTTTTTAATGGAAGAATTAGTTTCCTCCCCTACTCATTACAGTGCCGATTTGATCAGAGTCAACAGTTCATCATAGGTGTCGCAGGCGGGGATGTCGGGATAATCCGCTTTGATACTGTCAGGCGCGCGGAAGAGGAATCCCGCCTTGCTCGCTTGGATCATCGCGAGATCGTTGAAGCTGTCGCCGGACGCGATGGTCTCAAAGCCGCATGACTGGAGCGCGCGGACGGTGGTGAGCTTGGTCTTTTCGCAACGAAGCTTATAATCGGTGATCTTGCCGTTTTCATCAACGACCAATTCATTGCAGAAGATCGCCGGCCAGCCGAGCTTCTCCATCAGGGGCTTCGCGAACTGAGAGAAGGTATCGCTGAGGATGACTGCCTGTGTGGTGGCGCGTAGCTCATCCAAGAATTCCTTCGCGCCGGGCATGGGATCGATCGTGGCGATCGTCTCCTGGATCTCCTTGAGTCCCAGACCGTGCTGATCGAGGATATCCAGACGATATTTCATCAGCTTGTCATAATCCGGCTCGTCGCGGGTCGTGCGCTTGAGTTCCGGAATACCGGAAGCCTCCGCGAACGCGATCCAGATCTCGGGAACCAATACGCCTTCTAAGTCCAAACATACAAT
>CACWXE010000038.1 GCA_902764715.1 uncultured Ruminococcus sp.
GGCGTTATGAGTGAGCATCCCGCCGTATTGGTCGCAAAAAAGATAATCTTCATCTGCGCCTCCCCTGACAGCCATATAACCGCGTAAAACATTGACCATCCGAGAGCAAAGCGGAATGACCTGAATCTTTCCATTCTTCGTATGACGAAAAACCACGCGGCTGTCCGCAAGACTGACATCACGGTTTTGGATATTGCGAACCGTAGCGGCACGGCAACCGCTGTTCATCAAAAAATTGATAATCACCCAACTGCGATATTCACAAAATGAGCAATCGGCGGCAGGACGGCGCAGGAGCCTTTCCAGTTCTTCATCTGTGTATGTTTCCTTGACCGTTTCAACATCCTTCACTTTTGGAAGCGTCAAATCTGTATATCCTTCGCCGCTACACCAATGGAAAAAGACATTCATTACGCGGACATAACTGCTGATTGTGTTTTGTACTAAGCCTGCTTTGCGCATCGAAACAACCATCATTTCCAAGTCGCTTTTGGATAATTCGGAAAATTTCAACTCCAAATCCAGATACTTTCCAACAGTGATAAAGTGGCGATTGTATGATTTTATAGTTTCTTCTTTTAACCCTTCCGCTGTTTTAGAGATGATGAACTCTTTAAAGGCTTTGTTCAAAGTTGTTTCGGATGTGTTCATTTTCATCTTGATTCTTGCCATAATTCAGACCTCTTGATTGATAGATTTTTTACTGAAAAATCAATAGGTCAAACACTTTTGACAGAAATAACAAAAACCGCCTGAAACCTAGGTTTCAAGCGGTTTTGGAGCTAGAGATGGGACTCGAACCCACGACCTATTGATTACGAATCAATTGCGCTACCAACTGCGCCACTCTAGCGGATATTCTGTTGGATAGGTACGGACTTTTGATCGACTGTCGCGGCAATTACGAAGCGTGTGTTTTATCGCACTGTCACAGCGGCAATCGGATCGCGTCGATACAGCTGATTTTCCGTACCTCAGTATTATAACCTACTTTATCGGATTTTTCAAGATATTTTTTTCGCGGCGGGGAAAGCTATTATAAGGATCCTGTTTTCATGAGGATCACGGCCGGCTGATACCGGGCATGGATCGGCATCGCTATGCCGTTTGTCGCGTGAAACGCGAGGCGAAATACGGCGCCAGAAGCGGAGCGGATCCGCGATGTGCCTGACTGTGCGGATATAACCTGCCGCGGTCAGACAAAAACCTGCACCGTCAAAACTCCGAAGGAATGAAAAAAGAGCAAGATTGAAAGTGTGTTTCGGCGCAGAAAGCGCAGGCGGGCTTGAGGTGTTTTCCAAATCTTTGATTTGGAAAAACATCTATGCAACAACACTTCAAGAATGAAGCGATCGGCTTAGTGTCACTGCCGGCGCCTGCCAAGATCGATAAGATGAAAAATGCCGAAATGCTGCCATTTGCAGCAGATTCGGAAATCGACAGTCACGCGGGGGAGAGGGTGAAAAAAACGCACGGGTTAAGGAAAGTGAAGGTTCTTCACGATATACTGAGAGAAAAGCACATTGTGCGCGCCCGCGGATCCACCCGATCATGCGGACTAAGACAATGAACATTGAGTAAACGCCGATCCATTCGGTTGAGATCGCTGTGGGCTGACAGCGTGCCGTGCCCTTGCAATAACGCCGTTGTCATGTCGATATATCGGTATTTACTCGAAACGCGGAAAAGGAGGTCGATCCCGTGTCGCCGAAGAATGATAAGGTCGCCGAAAAGCTCCGGCATTATCGCGAGGCGTGCGTTTTGTCGCAGAAGCAGGTCGCCGACGCGCTGAATATCGAGCGCTCGACCTATACCAAATATGAGACCGGCGATACCGAGCCGAACCTGAGAACCGTCGTCCGACTCGCCGCGATCTACAACGTGTCGCCTACGGAGTTGCTGCCGATGGAAGCCGCCGACGATCCCGCCGTGCAGGGGTTGAAGGACACCGCCCGCAACAACAGCCCCATCTATCAGCTCAGCAAGGATGAGCGCGGACTGATCGCCCGATATCGCGCGTTGGATAAGGCGCAGAAGAAGCAGGCGCGGGAGCTGATGGGTAATTTGTCCAAAAAAGACAGCTGATATCCGATAAAATAGGAAGAAGTTCTATCCGATTTTTCTTTACATTTGAGAAGAATTGTGGTATGATAACACTTGGTATCCGTTGAGCGGATGTTCAGCGTGTGCCGACAACGCCCGATATGGTTCAGGGGCTACGCCTCGATGAGGACTTCACCTGCCCTGTACTATGCGGAGCGCAATAAACAACGAAAGGGTGAACACAAATGCTGAAGGAAGAAAAGATTGCTATCATGCAGGAGTATGCGACTCATGAGGGTGACACCGGTTCTCCCGAGGTTCAGATCGCTCTGCTCACTAAGAGAATCAACGACCTCACCGAGCACCTCAAGATCCACAAGAAGGACCATCACTCCCGCCGCGGTCTGTTCAAGATGATCGGTCAGCGCCGCGCGCTGCTCAACTACCTCACCAAGGTAGATATCGAGAGATACCGTTCCATCATCAAAAGACTCGGTATCCGTAAGTAATCAATTGCCTGACAGGAATAATCTGAACCTGCTGAAATGGCAATATTTCGGCAGGTTTCGGTTTATCAATCTCGTCAGGCGCCAGCCTGACTTCGCTTTCTGTGCCGAAACTTGCTCGAAATCTTGCGCATTTCAGTCCTCTGGAATTTTGATGGAGTAGATTTTTGGCTGACCGCGACAAAACCACAGTCAACCCTTTACGGGTTGACGCGGATTTTAACAAAGGGCAGGCTAAAATATGCCCGTCAAAATCATGATTCAGATTATTACTGTCAGGCACAGCATGAGGGCAGACGGAGCTTTCCGTTTGCCCTGCATTTCGTCATAGGCGATTTGCGAAAACAATCCATTCTCGGGATTTTACAGTTCAGCTTAGCGGTAAAACGAAATCTTTTAATGAGGAATTAGGAGTTAGGAATTAGGAATTGCAGGAGGGTTTCACCCTCACCCATTTATATGCGACTATCATACGTACTACAAATGAAAACGCGGGCACGCGTTTCCCATAATTCCTCATTCCTAATTTCTCATTCCTAATTACAAAAAGATTTGGTTTTATTGCTAAACGGCTGTAAAGATCCTGTACCAATTCATTTCACAGGAGGTAACTCTATGGCTAATCAAGCTATGACTTTTGACAAGTACCGCGTGTTCGAGACCGAGCTCGCGGGCAGACCGCTGGTCGTTGAGACCGGCAAAATGACCCAGCTCGCCAACGGCGCGTGTCTGGTACGCTACGGCGAGACCGTCGTCCACGTAGCGGCTACCGCTTCCGCGAAGCCGAGGGACGGCATCGATTTCTTCCCGCTGTCCGTGGACTATGAAGAGAAGCTCTATTCCGTGGGCAAGATCCCCGGCAGCTATATGCGCCGTGAGGGCAGACCCAGTGAGAAGGCGATCCTGACCTCCCGCGTCATCGACCGCCCGATCCGTCCGCTGTTCCCTAAGGATATGCGCAACGACGTTTCTATCGTCGCCACCGTGATGTCCGTGGATCCCGACTGCGCTCCCGAGATCACCGCGATGATCGGTACCTCGATCGCGATCTCCATCTCCGACATCCCGTGGAACGGCCCGATCTCCGGCGTTTCCGTCGGTCTGGTTGACGGCGAGATCGTCATCAACCCCAACGCCGAGCAGCGCAAGGTCAGCGACATGTCCACCACCGTCGCTTCTACCGACAGCCGCATCGCGATGATCGAAGCCGGCGCGAACTGCGTTTCCGACGAGGTCATGTACAACGCGATCATGGCGGGTCATGAAGCCAACCAGAAGATCATTGAATTCATCAAGGGCATCGTAGCCGAGATCGGCAAGCCCAAGTTTGAATATCCCTCTAACGAGCCGGATCATGAGATGTTCGAGGCGATCAAAGCCTTCGCCGAGGAGGACGTCAAGGCGGCTCTCGACACCGACGACAAGACCGTCCGCGACGAGCGTCTGAAGCCCATCTATGAGGCAGTTCACGCAAAATTTGACGAGATCTATCCCGAGCAGGAGGCAATGATCGACGAGTGTCTGTACAAGACGCAGAAGTTCATCGTCCGCCGCTGGCTCTTAGACGAGCAGAAGCGCGTTGACGGCAGAGGCATGGATGATATCCGTCCGCTCGCGAGCGAGGTCGGTATCCTGCCCAGAGTACACGGCTCGGGTCTGTTCACCCGCGGTCAGACTCAGGTTCTGACCATCGCCACCCTCGGTACGGTCGGCGATATGCAGCTGCTCGACGGTATCGATGACGAGACCGAAAAGCGCTATATGCACCACTACAACTTCCCCTCCTACTCTGTCGGCGAGACCCGTCCTTCCCGCGGTCCCGGCAGACGCGAGATCGGTCACGGCGCGCTGGCGGAAAGAGCGCTGCTGCCCGTGATCCCTTCGCTGGAGGATTTCCCCTACAGCTTACGCCTCGTTTCCGAGGTCGTATCCTCTAACGGTTCCACCTCACAGGGCTCCGTCTGCGGCTCCACCCTCGCTCTGATGGACGCCGGCGTACCGATCAAGGCGCCTGTCGCCGGTATCTCCTGTGGTCTGATCACCGAGGGCGAGCGCTGGATGACGATGGTCGATATCCAGGGGCTCGAGGACTTCTTCGGCGACATGGACTTCAAGGTAGCCGGTACCCATGACGGTATCACCGCGATCCAGATGGACTTAAAGATCAGCGGTCTGCTGCCCGAGATGGTCAAGGAAGCGCTCGAAAAGACCCACAAGGCGCGCAACTACATCCTCGACGAGATCATGCTCAAGGCGATCGCCGAGCCTCGTGAGGAGCTCTCCAAGTACGCTCCCAAGATGTTCACCACCACCATCGCCGCCGACAAGATCGCTGAGGTCATCGGTAAGTCCGGCAAGGTCATCAAGGAGATCCAGGCGCAGTGCGAGTGTAAGATCGACATTGAGGAAGAGGGCGAGACCGGTCAGGTATTCGTCGCGGGTCTTGACGCTGAGAAGTGCCAGCGCGCGATCGAGATCATCCAGACCATCGCCACCGATCCCGAGCCCGGCGCTATGTATCTGGGCAAGGTCACCCGCCTGATGGACTTCGGCGCGTTCGTAGAGATCGCTCCGGGCAAGGAGGGTCTGGTACACATCAGTCAGCTCGACGTCAAGCGTGTCGACAAGGTGACCGACGTCGTCAATGTCGGCGACGTCATCCGCGTCAAGGTACAGGAGATTGACGACAAGGGCAGACTGAACCTCAGCCGCAGAGATGTGCTGATCGAGGTGGACGGTCTGACCCCCGAGAACAACCCCGATGAGGAGCGCAAGCCCCGTCGTGACGGCGGCAGAGGTCGTGGTCCTCGCGGCGGCAGAGGCAGAAGAAACTAAGCAACATGATGTTGCATCCCGTTCCGCCTTTTGCAAACGCCGATAGGTGATTGACGTATGATCAACGGCGGGATCAAAGATTCATCAAGCAACAGCACCGTTTCCAATGAGGCGGTGCTGTTTTTTTGCGAACATTGTTTGCGAAAAACGTGTTTTTGTATTGCGTTTGCTTTCGTCCTATGCTATGATAAAACTGTCAACTGTTCTCTGAAAATGAGAACTAACGTGAATGTATCTTAATTCATCCCGAGGATCGTTCCGAAGGATGGCAAATAATGAGGAGGAAAAAATGAGAACTCATACAAAAATCATCAGCATGATATTGTCCGTTATTATGGTGATCAGCGTGTTTGGCATCGTGCCGTTCAGCGCGATGGCGGCTGAGACAGACAGTGCTGTGACCGGCGCGACAAGCGGCACCACCGGCGACTGTACATGGTCATTAGATGACGGCGTATTAACGATATCAGGCAACGGCAGAATGGAAAGTTACGACTCTTGGTTTTTTAAAGTGCCATGGGAAAGCTCAGACATTACCGAAGTGATTGTGGAAGACGGCGTCACGTTTATCGGTGAGAGAGCGTTTAAAGACTGCAAAGGTCTGACGAGCGTAACTATCGGCGACTCCGTCACGGGTATCGGCCAGTATGCTTTTAGCGGCTGTACGGGATTAAAAACTGTGACCTTGAACCAAGAAGCAGCAGATAGCTTCAAAATTGACTTTAAAGACTGCTTTAATATTGAGACAATTATACTCAGCGACTCTGTCACAAGTATTGGTTATAATGCGTTTACTAACTGCAAAGGTCTGACGAGCGTCATGATCCCCGACTCAGTCACGAGTATCGGTGAGAGTGCGTTTTCCTCGTGCACGAGCCTGGCGAGCGTCACGATCCCCGACTCTGTCACGAGTATCGGTAGCGGTGCGTTTTACAATACCCAATGGTATTATAATCAGCCTAACGGTCTTGTTTATGCCGGTAAAGTAGCATATAAGATGAAAGGAGATTGTCCGTCTGAGGTCGTTATCAAAGACGGTACTTTGGGTATAGCCGGTTCTGCGTTCTCCGGGTGCTCGGAGCTGACAAGCGTGACGATCCCCGACTCGGTCATGAGTATCGGTCAGAGTGCGTTCTCCTATACTGCTTGGTATAATAATCAGCCTGACGGTCTAGTTTATGCCGGTAAAGTAGCATATAAGATGAAAGGAGATTGTCCGTCTGAGGTCGTTATCAAAGACGGTACTTTAGGTATAGCCGATTTTCTGTTTTTCAAATGTGAAGATCTGACGAGTGTTACGGTTCCCGACTCCGTCGCGAGTATCGGCGACTCCGCGTTTCGCGGCTGTACGGGACTGACGAGCGTCAATATCCCCAACTCACTCACAAGTATCGGTAATAGTGCGTTTTACATGTGCACGAGACTTGCGAGCATCAATATCCCCGACTCTGTCACGAGTATCGGTAAACACGCGTTTGAGGACTGCACGGGTATTAAGTCTGTGAGCTTGAATAAGACAGGTGCGGATAGTTTCCAAAACGCCTTTAAAAATTGCTCCGGTATTGAGACAGTTATACTCAAGGACTCCGTCACGAGCATCAGTAATCAAATGTTTAAGGACCTCACGGGGCTGACGAGCGTGACTATAGGCAAATCCGTCACGAGTATCGGCAGGCAAGCGTTTTACAACTGTACGGGACTGACGAGCGTCAATATCCCCGACTCGGTCACAAGTATCGACGACTCTGCGTTTGAGGGCTGTACGGGACTGACGAGCGTCAATATCCCCAACTCTGTCACGAGTATCGGCGACTCTGCGTTTCAATACTGTACGGGACTGACGAGCGTGACGATCCCCGACTCTGTTACAAGTATCGGAAGTTATACGTTTTACAACTGCACGGGACTAACGAGCGCAGCTATCCCCGACTCGGTCACGAGTATAGGCAAGAGTACATTTGAAGGCTGTACAAACCTTGAGAGCGTCACGATCGGCAACTCGGTAACGAGTATAGGGGATAATGCGTTTTACGACTGTGCCGAGCTGAAGGGAGTTCACATCAGCGATATCGGCGCTTGGTGTTCAATTGTATATGGTGAAGGTTATTCACATCCATTATATTACGCTCACGATCTTTATTTGAATAACTCTTTGATAACCGAATTAATTATCCCCGACTCCGTCACGAGTATCGGGAATGCGTTTGAATACTGCACAAGTCTGACGAGCGTCAATATCCCCGACTCCGTCACGAGTATTGGTGATTTTGCGTTTTATTATTGCACAAGTCTGACGAGCGTGACGATCCCCGACTCCGTCACGAGTATCGGTTATTGTGCGTTTGAATACTGCTCAAGTCTGACGAGCGTCAATATCCCCGACTCCGTCACGAGTATAGAAAACTTTTCATTTGCATACTGCACAGGATTGACAAGCGTTACACTAAATCAGTCTGCTATAAATGGTTTTAGACTCATATTTGTAGGAACAAATAATATCAAAAAAATTATAATCAGCGATAATGTAACGAGTATCGTCGACTCTGCGTTTTCCTCCCACAAAGAACTGACGAGCGTGACTATAGGCAAATCCGTCACGAGTATCGGCGAAGATGCGTTTTACGGCTGTACGGGACTGACAAGCGTCACGATCCCCGACTCGGTCACGAGTATCGACAGCTATGCATTTGACGGCTGTACAGGACTGACAAGCGTGACGATCGGCAACTCGGTCACGAGTATCGGTCAGAAGGCGTTTTCCGGCTGTACGAGACTGATGAGCGTCACGATCCCCGAAACGGTCACGCGTATTGACAGTTCAGCATTTGGCTATTATGTAGAAAACCATTTATCAACTAAAATTGACGGATTTACTATCTACGGCTATCCGGGCTCTGCTGCCGAGAAATATGCCAATGACAACGGCTTTACCTTTGTTGCGCTTGAAGATACACCGAAGATCGGCGACGCGGACGGTGACGGGCAGATCACGGTGAAGGACGTCACCGAGGTACAGTTCTATCTCTCGAACATGAGCACCCAAGCGGATGAAGCGACCCTGATGTTCGCCGACGTGGATAAAAACGGCGTGCTTGAGGTCATCGACGCAACCTTTATTCTCCGTTATCTGGCGGATATAGAGATCCCATATGTGATCGGATAAAAGAGAAGATAATGCCAAAACCGCTGTCCACATGGACAGCGGTTATTTTGTGCGCTCCGGTTAATGATGTACGATGGGATGACAATGAGCCTCGCCAGTAGGGACGATCATCGATCTTCCGCATGTCAGGAACGTGTATGTTCTATCTATGGCTTTCGATAACAGCAACGCTCGTCATTCTGCGGATGACCAATGGTCATCCCTACGGAAGCAAACATTTGCTTTGCGGTGGGTGACATCTGCACAGATGTTTCGGCGGGAGCAAGCCCCCCGCCCTACGGGTTCTTTGTGACGTTGTGCTCTCTATAACCTTTCACCAAACAAAAAACTGCCGCCTAAGCGACAGTTTCGTATGCTATCATGATTCAAATAGTCATTGCGAGGGGGGAAACACGCGTGTTTATCCCCGTGGCAATCTCAACCGAATAAAATGGGGAATCCTTTTTTGTGCTTGTATCGGGGTGGCTTATTGCTCGTCGGGGGCGTAATAGTTGATCTCCACCATGCCGTCATCCGAGGAGGATACGCTGTCCGACTGTGCGGATAATCCGCCGGTCGATGATGAGCCCGCCTGTGTATCCGCCTGTGTGGGCGCTTCGGTGGCGGCTTCGAGCTGCGCGACCGTGCTCTTGAGGTAATTCGCCCATACGGTACAGCCGTCCGTGTTGAAATGGATGCCCTGATTGTCGGGATCGCTGCAATAGGTGGGGTTCAGCGCGCCGGAGTCGTCGCACACCTGATGGTATACGTCGATGAACGAATAGCCCTGCGCCTCGCAGTATGCCTTCAACTGATCGTTAAAATCCGTGATCTTGTCGTTGTTCAGCCAGCCGCTTTCCTTGTCGGCGAGCATGGGAGTGGTGGATTGAAAATACAGCTTGACGCCCGGGGTGTGGGAGAGGATGCGTTCGGCGAGCTGTTTTGCCTGCTCCATCGTGTCATCCGCGCCGTAGGTGCCGATATCATTGACGCCCAGCATGACAAATACCTTGTGAGCGCCGGTCTTTTCGGCGGCGGTCTCGGAAAGGATCGTTTCGCCCTGATAGGTGGGGTGTACCGCGCCCTCGGTATCCAGATCCCACAGCGCGTTGTGGTAGCCCAGACTCTGCGCGCAGACGAACCGCGCGTTGCCGAGCAGGGACTTGTCGCCGCTGCAGGCATAATCCAAAGCCAGCGTGACGCTGTCGCCGACGAACACCGCGTCATCGAACCATGACGCGTCCACCGGGGCGGCTGCTTGTGCCGATACCGCCGCGGCTTGTGTAGCGGGAGCAGCGGTCGGAGCCTCAGTCACGGCGGCGATCGCCGCGGGAGCTTCTGTTGCCTTATCGTCCTTCTTGCCGGTTTGACACGCGCCGAGCGCCATTACCGTCAACATCGCCAGAAGTAAAGCGATCCATTGTTTCATATTGCACACATCGATTCTGTTTAGTCTACCAGTATTTTAGCACGGTTGAGCCGCGATGTCCATAGAAAAGTGAAATGGGGAAGAGAAGGGGTTAGGAGTGAGGAGTGAAGAGTGAGGAGTTAAAGGTGGGCTCCGCCCACACCTGTTTTATATTACCACATCAACGTTTGTTGTAGGGGACGGCGCCCTCGACGTCTCGATACGTTTCCGATCTATCTCGGTTAATCGCGAAGCAGATGAAGCCCCTTGTAGGGTACGGCATTTATGACGTACCGCAGAATGACGGGCGTATCGTATATCGAAAGCGTGAGATAGGGGAGAAACGTTTCTGTCATGCGGGTCGTCATAAATGTCGACCCCTACAATTTAATGCGACGTTTTCTGTAGGGGATGACGCTTGCGACATCCCGAATCATTTCCGAGCGAAGTCGCCCAAACGCGGAGCAAATCAATTCCTTTGTGACGGTGGTTTTTCGGTGTTGGACATAACAAAAGCCGCCGTCAATAGCATGACAGCGGCTTGATGTTCATATGGTGATTCGATTGTGAATGTCACAGCTCCTTGAACGCGTGTTCAAAGATCTTCGCAATGACCGGTTAGATCACGCCTTGCCGACGGAACCGAACAGCTCCATCTTCTCCTTGACCTTTGCCTTGATCGCCTCGAAACCGGGAGCGAGCAGCTTTCTGGGGTCGAAGCCCTTGCCCTGCTTGTCCTTACCTGCCTCGATGTACTGGCGGGTCGCCTCAGCGAATACGAGCTGGCACTCGGTGTTGACGTTGATCTTGGAAACGCCCAGAGTAATCGCCTTTGCGATCATGTCGTCCGGGATACCGGTACCGCCGTGGAGTACGAGCGGCATCTCGCCGGTCTTCTGCTGGATCGCGTCGAGGGTCTCAAAGCTCAGACCTGCCCAGTTATCGGGATAGACGCCGTGGATGTTGCCGATACCGGCAGCCAGCATGGTAACGCCCAGATCAGCGACCATCTTGCACTCTTCGGGATCAGCGCACTCGCCCATGCCGACAACGCCGTCTTCCTCGCCGCCGATGGAGCCGACCTCAGCCTCGATGGACAGACCCAGATCGTTGCAGATGCCGACCAGCTCTTTGGTCTTGGCGATGTTCTCTTCGATCGGATAATGAGAGCCGTCGAACATGATGGACGAGAAGCCCGCTTCGATGCACTTCTTAGCACCCTCATAGGAGCCGTGATCGAGGTGGAGCGCTACGGGAACGGT